>NZ_JAHXBG010000006.1:300000-548387 GCF_020103725.1 Hyalangium gracile
CGGGCCCCAGTTGGAGAAGTCGGCGTAGTTGCCGGCCTGCGTCCCGCCGCCGTTCTTTCCGTGGATCCACAGCGTGTAGTTGGTGGCCTGGGCCTGGGGAGCGGCCAGAACGGTGACGGCAAGCGAGGCGGCCAGCGCCGCACGCACAGCAAGTCTCATGGTGACTCCGGGGGAAATGACCAGACGGATCCCTGCTCGCGGAGCGAGGGAACCCTCGGGTTATCGGAAGATGAGAGGCGGAGTTGCCGTGGTAGCGTGAAAAGGCAGCGACTCACCGGAGGAGATGTTCCCCCATGGCAATGATCCAGTTCACCCGCAACTACACGGACCGGTCCAATGATCAGGGGTTCCAGTTCGAGTTCTACTGCGACAAGTGCAACAACGGGCACATGTCCGCCTTCGAGGGGAGCGCGCTCGGGCTGGCCTCCAGCTTCCTGAAGGCCGCGGGCTCCTTCTTCGGTGGAGCGCTGTCGCGCGCCGCCTACGCGGGTGACCACGTGAAGGACGCGCTGCGCGGCAAGGCGTGGGACGACGCGTACGGCAATGCGGTGGAGGAGGCCAAGCGCCACTTCAAGAACTGCACCCGCTGCGGCAAGTGGGTGTGCCCGCAGTCGTGCTGGAACGAGTCTCGCGGGCTGTGCGAGGACTGCGCGCCCAACCTCGCCGAGGAGGCCGCCCACATCCAGGCCAAGGTCTCCGTGGAGCAGGCCTGGGACAAGGCTCGCAAGGTGGACCAGGTGGAGGGCCTGGACATGAAGGCCCAGCGGATGGTGGCCTGCCCCCACTGCAACGCGCGCGTCGAAGGCGGGAAGTTCTGCGCCGAGTGCGGCAAGCCCCTGTCTGCCAAGGCCAACTGTGGCAAATGCGGCGCCGAGATGGTCGCCAGGGCGAAGTTCTGTCCGGACTGCGGTACTCCCCGGAACGCCTGAGTTTTAGTTGCTTCTGAATTTTCTAATTAAACTGTAACATGCGCTCCCTCTCTTGGAGAGGGGGCAGTCATGAATGTTCGTCGAATCCCTGCGCCTGCTGTCGGGCTGGTGCAGGCGCTGTTGCTGGCAGTGGTGTGGAGCTGTGGTCCCACGGCGGAGCCGGTCGCGACTCCACCTCCCGCGCAGGCGAAGCTGCTGAGCGCCGGCGGCGGGCCCGTCATTCTCGGAGGCGATGACCTCACCGATCACGGCTCGCGGACGAGCAGCGGAGAGCTGCTCGAAGGGTGGTTCTACATCCGCAGGGCGCTGGAGAGCCTGAAGACCGAGGTGAAGCGGCCCAACGATGGGAGCGTGGCCGTGCTGGGCTCCGCGACCGAGAAGGAGGAGTTCTGCTGCAACGCGGGAACGGCCTACGTCTACGCCGCCACCGCCGCGGACCTCAACCCGTACTTCTATGACGGGCCCTACGAGATCGAGCAGTTCTTCAAGGACCTGAAGGCCGGAACGGTGCAGCCCGCCATCCTCGTCATGGTGGGGACCGGGGCGGTGAATGATCTGGACCCGGCGGAGGCGGCGGTGCTCACCGAGCACGCGCTGGAGATCGCCGACTTCGTGAACTCCGGAGGCGGGCTGCTCTCCCACGGCTCCGGGCCGGACGCGTATGGGTGGCTCCAGGCGCTCATCCCCGGCATCGTCGAGTCCGAGAGCGCGGGCTGCGACGTCTTCACGCTGGAGCTGACTCCGGCGGGCCAGGCCGCGTTCCCAGGGCTGACGAACTGGGACATCCAGGCCGGCCCGTGCCACAGCAGCTTCTCGGGAGACCTGGGCGGGCTCCAGGTGCTGGCCGCCGACGGCATGCAGCGCAACATCATCCTCGGCGGCGCGTCGGCCCAGCTGCCGGGGATCATCTCCCTGGCTCCGGCCACCGTCACCTATGTGGTGGGAAGCGTGAGCTCGCACACCGTGACGGCGACCGTGCGCGATGGGGACCTCCAGCCCATCGCGGGCGCCACCGTCACCTTCCAGGTGGGCGCGGGCCCGAACGAGGGCCACAGCGGCACGGCGGTCTCGAATGCCGCGGGTGAGGCCTCCTTCACGTACCCGGCGAATGGCGAGACGGGGACGGACCTCATCACCGCCAGCTTCGTGGACCCGACGGGCACCACGCAGACGGCTCCCACGGTCGAGGCCATCTGGGTGGCGCCTCCCAACCTTCCGCCGGTGGCGCGCTGCCGCAACGTGACGGCGAACGCGGACGCGACGTGCGGCGCCACGGCCTCGGTGAACAACGGCTCGAGCGATCCGGATGGAGATGCCATCACCTGCGTGCAGACGCCGGGCGGCCCGTATGGGCGGGGCGCGCAGCAGGTGACGCTCACGTGCGCGGACGCGCATGGGCTCTCGTCCTCGTGCACTGCCACGGTGACGGTGGTGGATGCGCTGGCGCCGACGCTCACCTGCCCGGCCCCGATCGTGGCCGAGTGCACCGACAATCTCCAGGCGAGGGTGCTCATCCCGGCGGCCACGATGGTGGACAACTGCGAGGGGCAGTCCACGCTGGCCGGCGGACCGTCCTCCCGCCCGCTGGGGGACAGCACGGTGACGTTCCAGGGCACGGACGCCTCGGGCAACCGGGGAACGTGCACCGTGCCGGTGAAGGTGGTGGACACGCAGGCGCCGACGCTGGCGCTCGTGGGCCCCAGCGAGCTGGTCGTCGGCTGCGGCGGCTCGCTCACCGATGGCGTGGTGGCCGCTGACGCCTGCGGAGGCGACGTCTCGAGCCGCGTGCAGGTGGTGGGCGGCGCGCCGAGCCTGCCGGGCACGTACGAGGTGAGCTACAAGGTGACGGACCTGGCGGGCAACACCGCGCAGGGGCTGACGCGCACGGTGACGGTGCAGGCGTCGAGCGGGGCGCCGAGCGTCGTGCTCAACGGCAACAGCACCATGCAGCTGGAGTGCGGCGTGGACACCTGGGTGGACCCGAGCGCGACGGCCACCAACGGCTGTGGCGCCCCCCTGCAGGTGCACAAGTTCAACTCCGGGGATGACGACGGGGACGGCGTGCCGGGCAGCGAGGATCCGGACGACTACGGCCCGGGCCCCAACACGTCCGTCGTGGGCACCTACTCGGTGCAGTACATGGCCTGGGATGAGCAGTGGAACATCTCCAGCGCCATCCGCACGGTGAATGTGTCCGACACGCGCGCCCCGACGCTGACGCTCAACGGTCCGTCGCGGGTGACGCACAAGTGCGGCAGCGGCAACTTCGTGGATCCGGGCGCCACCGCCTCGGACCTGTGCTACGGCGACCTCACGCAGTCGGTGTCGCGCTCGGGCTGGGTGAACGCGTGGGCCGCCGGGACGTACACGGTGACCTACTCCGTGCAGGACTCGTCCGGCAACAGCGCCCCGTCGCTCACGCGCACGGTGGACGTCGTCAACTGCCCCTGGTGAGCCGGGAGTCTCCTCCCTGAAGCACGACGGGCGGCCCTCGCGAGAGAGCCGCCCGTCTTTCTTCCAGGCCTGACGAACCTCGCGGTTACGGCCGCGTGTAGTTGATGGTCAGGCTGTAGGTAGCGGTGCCGGAGCCCGCGCCGCGGACCATGATGTACGCGGAGCTCTGGCCCGAGGGCACGGTCAGGGTGCACGTCTCGGAGGCGCCCGACAGGTTCGGGCGGCAGTCGAAGGCCGTGGTGGTAGGCGCCGAGCCGAAGCGCACGTACAGGTCCGGGTTCCGGGTGCCCGTCATCACCACCTTGAACTGGGTGCCGGCCACCACGCTGTACGGCCCGTGGTTCTTCTGCGTGTTCTTGCTCACCGAGCCGCTGGCCGTGTCGGTCGTCGGCGTGCCCGTGCCGCCGCCCCCACCGCCGTAGGTGCCCGTGAGCGTCAGGCCCGAGTACGAGCTGTAGCCGTGCAGCATCACGTACCAGGTGCCCGCCGCCGGGTTGCTGAAGGAGCACGTCTCCGCGTTGCCGCTCGAGTACGGACGGCAGTCGTAGGCGCTGGCGGTCGGCACCGCGCCGAAGCGCACGTACAGGTCCGCGTCACCCGAGCCACCGCTGGTGGTGAACGCGAGGCTGGACTGCCCGGCGGGCACCTCGAGCGTGTAGTACTTCTTGCTGCCGGAGCTGCCCGAGAGGTTGCTCACCGGCGCGCCGTTGCTCAGCGGCGTCGTCACGGGAGGCGGAGGAGGCACGCCCACCGCCAGCCACGCGTCCGTCACCGCCTGCACCGTCGCCGCGTCGTAGCCCAGCGCCTGCGCGGCCTGCACCGTGTACGCCTTGGCCTGCTCGAAGGTGGTGCTCGCGGTGAAGTAGTCCGTGTTGGCCTTGTAGAAGATGCGGCCGGCCTTCTCCGGGCCGATGGCCGCCACGCTGACGCTCGTCTTGCCGCGCGGGTGCGTGCCGCCCTTGGAGAGCAGCGCGAACACCAGGTTGCTGATGCCCGAGCTGTAGTGCACGTCCTGGCCGGCGTAGTCCCCGTAGAAGTCCAGCGAGACGCCGTCCTTGGCCGGATCGTCCATGTAGCGCAGCGCGTCCCCGGCCGTGCCCGGCGTCCAGATGTCCTCGCCGACCTTGAAGATGTCCGCGTCCACCGCCCAGCCGCGCGACCAGCTCTCGCACACGCCGGCGAAGATGTCCGAGTAGCTCTCGTTGAGGCCGCCGGACTCACCCGAGTAGATGAGGTCCGACTCGGAGTCCGTCACCGCGTGGCTCAGCTCGTGGACCGTCACGTCCAGGTCCTTGCCCAGCTCGATGGAGTCCACGCCGTCGCCGTCGCCGTACACCATCTGCGTGCCGTCCCAGTAGGCGTTCACGTAGTTGGTGCCGTAGTGCACGGTGCTGATCAGCGTCGCGCCCGCGTTGTCGTACGAGTCGCGGCCGAACAGCGTGCTGTAGCAGTCGTAGGTGACGCCCAGCATGTCGTAGTTCATGTCCACGTGGGCGTCGCCCACCGGCGCTTGGCCCTCGGAGCGCTTGAGCGTGCCCGGCGTGGAGCTGCCGTTGTTGGCCGAGTACACCTTGCGGTTGCGCGCCGAGTGGATCTGCGGATGCAGCGCGAGGACGCCGCCGCGCTGCGCGTCCACGTAGAGGAAGTCATCGGACGGCATGCCGTCGCGCTCGCCCTTCACGCGCACCTGCCAGGCCAGCCGCAGCTCGCCGCTGCCGTCGGGGCGCAGGTAGACCAGGCTCGGAGCACCCTCGGCGGTGGCGCGGAGTGCCTTCGCGCCGGCCTCGGCGGCCTTCAGCGCGGCCTCGGGAGCCAGCTTCGCCTGGGCCGGCACGTCCTCGGCACCGTGGGCCGAGCCGTTGGCCGCGTAGATGAGGCCCTCCGGATCCACGTGCAGGACGAGCTCGGCGCCCACCACCTTGAGGCCGTTGAGCGTCTGCTGGAAGCGCAGGTGCCGGTGGCCCTGGGCATCCACGGAGGACTTCCGGAGCACCAGGTCATTGCCGTCGAGCCGGAAGGCGGGAGCGATGCTGTTCAGCGCTCCCCGGACCGCGTCCCCGTTCTCGCGAGCACCCTGCGCGGAGAACCGTTGCGCCTGGCCGAGCCGGCCCTGGATGGAGAAGGGCACGCCCTCGCTCGTGTTGGCCACCACACGGGCCTGATCGAGCTGGGCCAGCGCGGCCTGGATGTCCGCGTCCTTGGCCGGGAGCGCTGGAGCCGGTGTCTCCTCCTGCAGGGCACCACAGGCCACCAGGCTCGCTCCGAGCCAGGCCGCGCCGAACGTCTTCAAGAGCCGATTGCTCACTGCTCACTCTCCGTGAAGAAGGGAGGGTGTTCTTTGCATGCCTGTAAAACCCCGGGCAATCGATAAACCTGTAATTCCAGATTTCGTTGGCGTGGCAGCGAAACCTAGAGAGAACGAGGGGTAGTGGTTTTGGGTGAGCCCGTGACGGCGGCTCTGGGGGCTCGTGCCACTCGCTCTCTCTCGAGGAGCCACGAGGCGATGGCCTGCTCGGATTCCTTGTAGCGATCGAGGAATGCGAAGTGTCCGCTGTTGACCTCGAAGTAGGTGGCGAGCGAGCCCGCCTGCCGCGCGTAGGCCCGCATCAGGTGCGCGGGCATCATCGAGTCCCGCCGGCCCTGGACGAGGAGCATGGGGATGCGTGGCGGCGATGCTCGCGGAGAGGTGCCGGAGACGAGCACGAGTCCTCGGAGCTCGAGCTCCGGGTGGGACACTCGCTTCGCGAGCACGCTCGCGCCCACGCCGCCGTTGGAGAGGCCCGCGAGGTACACCCTGCGGATGCCTCGCTCAGCGAGCCACTCGAGGGTGCGCTCCAGGGTCTCCTCACCTTGCCGTGACCACCAATCGCCCTTGGGCCCCACGGAGGGGCAGACGGTGACAGCGGAGATGGCGCGGGCGGCGCGCGCGAACTGCCAGCAGTACACGGCGAAGTTGCCCGCGTAGCCATGGAGCGCCACGAAGGCGACGTCGGTGGCCTTGTCGTCCTCCGGTGGAATGACGATGGCGTCGAAGGACTCGGACGACTGGAGCCCGAGCCACGTCGCGACGGCGGGAGTGGCGAAGGCGCCCTCCGCCGCGTCCACCCGATCGAAGCCGTCTTGGAGCGCGGGGAGGAAGTCGCGCGAGTCCGAGCGGGGAAGCTGGCCACTGAGGACGAGCAGGTGCGCCGCGACCAGCGTTCCATCCCGCTCCGAGACGAGGCGGTTGACGAGCCGCTGGCCCTCGCCCGGCAAGTGGAGGGTGTCCATGCCATGGCCGCTGGCGAAGAGCAGCCGGGCGCTCGCGACGAGGAGCAGGAGGCTCAGGCCCACGCGCGTCAGTCCTCGCCGCCGGCGCCAGGGCATCGAGAGCAGCCCGGCCGAGGTGAAGCACGCGCCCACGACGTAGCCCCAGCCCGACACCGAAGCTCCGAGGTCGATCGCCGCCACGAGCAGGAGGAGGGTGATGGGACCGACGACGAGGCCCAGGAGAAACGCGCTCCTGAATGCCACTCGAGAGGAAGTGCCGTTCATGCGTCCATCCTGCAATGCTCTCTGGACACATCGGGGCGCAGTGGCCCGAGCGGCTCGAAACAGACAGCGAGTGGCCGTCGACGAGCCTCGAACGGCGAGAGTGATCAGCGCTCCACTCTCAGTGCTCACCAGCAGACACCACGCGCGCAGGGCTCGCCCGGCTGCTCGGGTGAGGCAACGCGACGCGCGGAATTTCTCGCTCGTGATGGAAGGATCGATTGGATCCAACCGTAAAACCTTGACGTCAATGAAACACCCCAAGGTGCACATTGCAGCAAGATCTCTGGAGCGTATGTTCGAGCCCTCTGCGCGTCGGAGGGCTGGCTCCGAGCGCGAGCACCTCTGCAGTGGAGGACCCCCCCAATATGAAGATGCAACGACTGCTTCACGCCGCACTGCTCGCATCGGTCCTGGTGACCGCGATCGCGTGCCCTGGTGATTCCGAGCCCGACGATCCCCCTGATTCGGGACCGACGCCGCTGCCCACGGATCCCAATGATCCGAACAACTACACCAAGGACACGGACTGCGACGGTCTGAGTGACAAGGTCGAGTTCGAGACGGACCGGCCCAACGGCAAGACCCACCCTGGCTTGAAGGACACGGATCAGGATGGCCTGCCGGATGGGCTCGAGGTCGGCGTCGACACTCCGGTCTCCGGCACGAGCTGCGAGCTGCCGAAGGACGCGAGCGCCGTGCTGAAGACGGACCCGAACCTCAAGGACACGGATGGCGACGGCCTGCTGGACGGCGTGGAGGACAAGAACACGAACGGCAAGGCGGACAGTGACGAGACGCACCCGCTGCTGAAGGACACGGACTGCGACGGCCTCATCGACGGGCCCACTGCGGGCGGCTTCAAGGGCGAGGACCAGAACGCCAACGGCACCAAGGACAGCGGAGAGACCGACCCGCGCAAGTCGGACACGGATGGCGATGGCCTCCTGGACGGCATCGAGCTGGGCGTCACCGTCAACCCCGATCCGTCCACCTGCACTGGCTTCAAGCCGGACGCCAATCCGAACACGACCACGGACGCGGACAACGCGGACTCCGATGGGGACGGCGTGAGTGACGGCGCCGAGGACACCAACCAGAATGGCACTGTCGACAGCGGCGAGCTGAATCCCGAGGACAGCGGTGATGCGTCGGGCCCGGTGGGTCAGGTGTGCACCGCGAACAACCTGCGCCCCGTCTCGTTCAAGTCGGAGAGCGGCGCGGACATCAAGATCGCGCTGCCGCCGACCTTCGCCGACGCGGACGTGACCCCGATCATGGTGGGCAGCGAGGCGCGGGGCCTGGTCGGCTACGACAGCACCAACAAGGTTGCCTTCCTTGCCTTCCGCCGTCCGGCGCCCGCGGCTGCCACCGATGCGCTCAGTGACGAGGCGGAGCTGCGGCCTGCCATCGCGGGCAGGGGCGCGCTCAGCAACCGCACCGCCCAGCGGTTCCGGACCTGGGATGACAACGATGCCTTGCAGGCCTTCTATGACCAGGCCGGCACGGGCGTGGACCTGAAGACTCGCACCAATGACCTCGTGGGGGCACTGCTGCCCGGCAGCACGGGTCGCCTGAACGGCACGGCGGGCGTCACGGGCAACTTCCGCCTGCAGTCGCTCTTCGTCCACCGCTCGGCCCAGAGCGTGGTGGTGCTCATCGCGCTGACGCAGCTGACGACCACCAACCCCGTGGCGGTCTTCTCCGCCAAGGATCTGTCGGATGGCTCCGCGCTGGCCCAGTTCGGTGAGCCCACGGCCGTCCAGTGCGAGCGCTTCCAGCTCGCCACGTCGAAGGTGGACTTCCTCTTCGTGGTGGATGACAGCGGCTCGATGGAGAGCTCTCAGGCCGCGCTGGGTATCGCCGCCGATGCCGCCGTGGCGGCGCTCAGCGCCTCGTCGTTGGACTGGCGCATGGCGATGGTCACCTCCACCTACCACTACACGGCTGGCAACAACTCGGGTGCCCTGCGGCATTTCACCAGCAACCTGAACAAGGTGAAGGCATGGCTCACGCCGGGCAGCACGTGTAGCAGCGGTGTCTGCAGCGTGGTGCCCAACAATCCGGCTCCCACCTGCCCTGGGGGTACCTCTCAGGGCGTGAATGGCGGGTGCTACATCGGGATCGACGGCAGCGGCACGGAGGGTGTGCTGGGCGCGGCCCGCAAGGCCATCAAGGACTTCACTCAGGGGGCCCCAGCGGGTGTCGAGGTGCCCGACAAGGCACGCACTGACGCCAGCCTCGTGGTTGTCATCCTCGCGGATGCGGATGACCAGACCAGCGGTGAGACCTCCGGTTCGCAGAACTGCGCGGGCAACGTCGACAGGGAAGGGACTGGCTGCGAGAACGTCCAGAACTTCGTCAACTTCTTCGGCCGCGTCGGGTCCACGACGCCTCCGACCAACAGCACGCAGAAGCTCATCACCGTGCACGGCATCGTGTGCCCGGCCGGGAGCGCCTGCGGCTGCACCACGTCGCCGTGTACCTTGACCAACAACACGCGCGAGTTCAACCCGCAGCCGGCCAACGGGACGCAGCGTCACGTGACGGTGGTCAACGCCTCGGGTGGCGTGCTCGGCTCCATCCTCGACCAGAACTCCATCACTGCGTCGATGAACGCGATCATCTCCAACGCCATCGGCAACGCGGGCTACAAGACGCTCAAGCCGCCGATTGGCGCCTCGATCAAGGTGGCCGTGGACAACGTGCGTGACGCGGCGGCCTGCACGAAGGACAACATCCCGCGCAGCACCGTCAACGGCTTCGACTTCGACGGCCGCGCCCGCACCATCTCGCTCTTCGGCGCGTGCCGCCCGGCGAGCCAGACGTCCCAGGCCGCGGTGTCGTACCAGTACTGGATCAACTCGGTGAGCGATCCCAACGGCGGCGTGCCGTGCGAGGACGACCCGAACTACAGCCCCACCGAGCCCGACCACTGCACCGGCCCGACGCTGGGCTGCAATGAGGCGGGCAACCAGTGTGTCTGCAAGCCGCGCTGCGGTGATACCTGCGGCGGCGGCACGCAGTGCGACATGACCACCTGCTCGTGTGAGGTCATCATCGGCTAGCGGCCCTGGCGCTCCGGGGCCACTCCCGGGGCGCCACCCGCGTGCCGGAGCCCGGCGGAGGCTGCTCCCCCTCGCTACGTGGGGGAGTGGCCTCGCCAGTCGGCGAAGCACTTGACGAAGAGCCGGGCGATGCGGCGCGCCTCCGCCTCGTCATCCGGGTAGTCGAGCTGCTGGTAGAAGCCCTTCATCCGCTCTACCCGGTGCAGCTCCAGCTCCGCCTCGAAGAGCGCCTGCCAGTGGGACAGGAGCACCAGGCTGTAGCCCCGCTGCACGCTGTCGAGGTGCTCGCCGCTGAAGCCCCAGGCCTCGGTGGTGAAGCGGAAGTAGCGCTCGGCGAAGGTGAGCAGCCGCGGGCTGAACGTCTCCAGCCGCTGGAGGATGCGTGCCGGCCGGTCCAGCTGCACCGCGCGCAGCATCCGAATCACGTACTCCGGGAAGAAGTGCGCGGAGCCCACCGGCCGGCCCAGCCGGTTCGCCAGCACCAGGTCCAGCTCCGCCACCGGGCCTGACTCCGCCAGCGACTGCAGGGACACCGTGTCCAGCTCCAGCGTGTCTCGCTCCAGCTGCACCGGCTGGCGCACGTTGCGGGCGTAGTCCTCCATGAAGCGCCTCAGCTCGACGAACTCGCTGTCGGCGATCTCCAGCAGCCCCGCCAGGCGCGAGAACCGACGCCGGATGGGCAGCGGGACGGACTCCGGCGACTTGTAGCCGAGGTCATGCTCGATCTCGGCCCAGGCGTGCTGGAGGATGGTGCGGATCTGGATCTCGAAGGGCCAGTCCCACTCGGGGTGCTGCTCGACCAGCTCCTTGGGCGGATGGCAGATGTAGTGCAGCGAGCGGTAGCCGAAGCTGTTCGGATCCTGGCGCAGCCGCTTGTCCACCGAGCGGTCGATGTCGACGCGGAAGTGCTCCTCGATGAGCCGGGCCACTTGCTCGATGGAGTCCTCGAAGAAGGTGATGATCCGCAGCCCCACCAGGTCGGTGAGGTCATCCAGGCGCTGGTAGATCTTGTCGGGCCGGGCCAGCTTCCGGGCCAGGCTGGCGGGCGCCTTCACCCGGTGGCTGACGCCATGGACGTTCACGCCGCCCCGCTCGAGCACTCCCTGGAGATGGGTGTGCAGCGCCCGGCCCATGGCCTCGAAGGTCGGGTGACGGCTCACATAGGCGTCCAGCAGGTCCTGCTTGAGCATGCTCCCCCCTTCTTGCCATGAGCGCAGGCGTCATGGAACCAGGCCCGGGGCCTCACTTCGGCGTCTCGCGCAGCCGGGCCGCGTGCGTCAGGAGGTAGTTCCGCTCGGACACGCTCGTCGTGCGAGCCGCCGCGCGTTGGTAGTGCTCGATGGCGCCCTCGCGGTCGCCCGCCCGCTCCAGCAGATGCGCGCGGACCGCGTCGAGGCGATGGTGCCCGTCCATGCGCGGGTCTTTATCGAGCGCGTCCAGGAGCTCGAGCCCCGCGGCCGGGCCTTGAACCATGGCCGTGGCGATCGCGTGGTTGAGCGTCACCATCGGGTTGTCGGACATGCGCTGCAGGAGGCTGTACAGCCCGAGGATCTGCGGCCAGTCCGTCTCCTCGGTGCTCGCCGCCTCGTCGTGCACCGCCGCGATCGCCGCCTGCAGTTGATATGGGCCGACATTGCCCTTCGGCAGCGTCGCGGTGAGCAGCGCCACGCCCTCGTCGATCTCGCTCCGGTCCCACAAGGAGCGGTCCTGCTGATCGAGCGGAATGAGCTCTCCGGAGGGGCCGGTCCGCGCCACCCGTCGCGCGTCGGTCAGGAGCATGAGCGCGAGGAGCCCCGCCACCTCGCAGTCGTCTGGCACGAGGCGATGGAGCATGCGCGTGAGCCGGAGGGCCTCGCCCGAGAGGTCGCTGCGCTGGAGCTCCGGGCCCGACGTGGCCGTGTATCCCTCGCTGAAGATCAGATACAGCACGTGCATCACGGACCCGAGGCGCTCGGCGCGCTCCTCGGCCGTGGGCGCCTGGAAGGGCACCCCCGAGGCCTTGATGCTCTGCTTCGCCCGGCTGATCCGCTGCGCCATGGTCGCCTCCGGCACCAGGAACGCCTTGGCGATCTCGAAGGTCGTCAGGCCTCCCACGGCGCGCAGCGTGAGCGCGATCGCCGACGAGGGCGAGAGCACCGGGTGGCAGCACATGAAGAGCAGGTCCAGGGTGTCGTCCCGCTCCGCGAAGCCCGCCTCGTCCGCGGCGAGGGCGATCTGGTCCTCCGGTGGCACCAGGCTGACCACGAGCTCCTCGCGGTGGCGGCGGGCAGCCTCCGCGCGGACATGATCGGTGATGCGGCGCGAGGCGACGTGGATCAGCCAGGCGCGCGGGTTCTCGGGAACGCCATCCCGCACCCACTGCGCCGCCGCCGCGATGAGGGCCTCCTGGACCGCGTCCTCCGCGGCCGGGAAGTCGCGGAACCGCCGCATGACGACGCCCAGCACCCGCGGCGCGAGCTCGCGCAACAGGTGCTGGGTGCGAGGGTCCAGGGACGGGAGCATCAGGGCACGTCGACAGGGGGCGCGCTCATCACCTGCCGCACCTCGATCTCCAGGTTGAGGGGCACGCCACCAGGGCCAGGCGCGGCGGAGGCCTGCGCGGCGATCTCATAGGCGCGCTCGGGGCTGTCGACATCCACGATCCAGAACCCGGCGAGGAACTCCTTCGACTCGGGGAACACGCCGTCGGTGATGGGCTTGCCGTCCTTGCCGGCGCGCACGCGCTTCGCCTGGTCGGGGCCGGCCAACCCCTCGGCCGCCACCAGCTCTCCCGACTGGCCGAGCTTCTGCGCGAAGTTCTTCATGAAGGCGATATGCGCCTTGAGGTCCTGCTCCGGCCACCGGGCGACCTGGTAGGGACCTCCACCCGGGGTGTTCATCATCAGCATGTACTTCATGGTCGACTCCTTTTTATGAGCGCCCCTCCATGGAGCGCGCGTTCACCGGGGAGTCGGAGCCGAAAATCGGTTCTCGACATCGGTGGCGCCTCTCTTTCGATATTTTTTCTCGGGCGCCGCAAGTCCTTGAAAGGATTGGGGATTGAGGGGCTGGCTATGCGGCCTGCTTGCGCCGACGGAGCAGCAGCAGGCCGGCTACCATCATGAAGGCCAGTGCGGACACCGCGAGCGACATGTGGATGTTGGTGATGCTCCCCAGGAGCCCGACGGTCACTCCGCTGAAGGCCCGCAGGCCGGAGGCCGACATGCTGAAGAGCCCCAGCACGCGGCCACGGATGGTGTCCGGCGCGTTCAGCTGCACGAGCGCCTGCGTCATGCTGCTGAAGGAGAGCTCGACGAAGCCGGCCAGGAAGAGCACGAGGATGGCCACCGGGTACGCGCGCATCAGCGAGAACGTGAAGAGCGCGCCGCCCCACAGCAAGGCCAGCCTCAGCGCGGAAGCGGGCGTCGTCCGCAGCCAGCCCCTGTTCGTCTCGAGCAGGATGCCCGCGAGCAGGGCGCCGGCCGCGTCCGCTCCCAGCAGGAGCGTGTAGGTCAGGCCCGGGTCTCCATGGCCCAGGTCATGGGCGAAGCCCGGCATCTGCGCGTGGTAGCTGTTGCCGATGAAGAAGGACGCCGCCCCCGCGAGCATCACCATGCCCGCGACCACGGGCAGCTCGCGTACGTCACGCAGCGTCTGGATGATGTCGGCCAGGCCTCGGACAGGGCGCTTGGGGCCTGGCGTCACCCCGCGGAAGTGCCGGCCATAGGGCGCGCGCACCAGCCAGAGCAGCAGGGGCAGATAGAACACCGTGTTGACGAAGATGCCCCAGGTGGGCCCGAGCGTCCGCATGATGATGCTGCCCACGCCGGGACCCACCAGGATTCCGAGATACCGGGCCGTGGCGTTCAGGCGGACCGCGCTCGCCAGGGAGCCGGGCCCCACGATGTCGTAGAGCAACATCTGGCTGGAGGTGCTCCACAGGACGCCGGCGCAGCCGTGAATCGTCAGCAGGACCATCGCGTGCCACACCTGTAGCGAGTCCGTGACGAAGAAGTACCCCCAGCCCACCGAGGCGATGATGAAGAGCACCATCCCGGCCTGGATGAGGCGCCTGGAGTCGAACCGGTCATTGAGCGCGCCCACCGGCACCGAGAACACCAGGAACGGCAGCCAGTGGGACACCACCGCGAAGCCACCCAGCGCCGCCGAGTGGAACTTCTGGAACGCGACCCAGTAGCTGATCACGTGCTCGATGTTGTCGGCCATCATCGCCAACATGAACGTGAGCAGGAAGGTCCGATAGCCCGGGACTTGGAGCGCGCTCGAACCCGAGGGGGCCGCGCTTGCAGCGGAGGTCATGGATGTTCACGCTCAGGAGAGTGAGGACCCACCGTACCCCAGGCGTCCACGAACGCGGAGCCTTCTCGGGCGGTCAGCTGCTCTCTCCAGGCGCTCTCGCTGGAGCGCCGACGAGGCGAGCGATCTGCCGCGCGACCTCCTCATCCACGCCGTAGAAGTCCCACCCGCCCTCCTTGTGCTCCGGGGGCACTCCATCATGCGCGCCCAGGAGTCCGAGCGCCTTCGCTCGAGCGATCCCCGCCACACGCGAGGGGCTCACGTAGAACGCCGCGAGGCGCATGGGTTTGATGGGGATGGAGCGCGAGCGGGCGTGCTCTCCTTCTGGGCCCTGCTCGAGGCGCGTGAACCGGACGTGGAAGATGTCCGCCGCGAGCGTCAGGCACCGCTCCGCGAGCTCGGTCGGCAGCTTCCGGTTCGCACCTCGGGTCCGGGCGGCCTCGGCGATGAAGTCGAGGAGGGGATCGAACCCCTCGCGCTGCCATGCGGCGACGAAGGCGGGCAGTGCCTCGTTGAATCGCGCGATGCGCTGGTGCATCGCCGCCTCGAGCTCGTCGCGCTCGGCCTGGCGCGTGTCGACGGCCGGCTCGGGGTGCGCCGCCGTTCCGTCCTCGAGGAAGCCCTTCGCGAGGAGTGTCGCGATGCGCTTCTCGATGCCCCGTGCCGCCGCGGCCGCCGATGCGAGCTCCTTGCGTGACTCGCGCGGCTCGTCACCCCGGCGTCCACGTCGCTCGAAGATGAGGTTGTCGCGGGTCGCAAGCTCGACGACCGCCTCGCCCTTCTCGTCATCGTCCCGAACGAAGCGCTGCCAGGTGAGGACGTGCTGTGGCATGGCCCCGAACCTATGCGAACGGTACGACTGCGTCCGTGGGATCGCCGGACCGCAACCGGGCCTCGTCTCTCTCGGGCCTCGTGCGCGCTCGGCAGGTCGGTGGGGAGCCTCTCGAGCAGCGACGGATCGTCGAGGACCAGCGAGCCTTGGGCCCAGGCCCATCGCGCGCTGATGGAACGTGCCGCCCGTCGAGGCGAGATCCCTGCGTCCGCGGACATCGACACGCTCGCGCAGGTCATCCCGGCGATGGCCGCGTTCCGCAGCCTGGTCCAGCGTAAACCGTTCGACCTGGCGTTCCTCGTCTCGATGGTGGATGGCGTCGTGTTGCCCGCCCTCGGACTCAAGCCCCTCACAGACGTGGTCCCCGCGCTACGGGATGCTCGAGGATCGCTTCGGCACCACCTGGGTGCTCGATGTCGCCGTCCCGTACAAGGCGCAGTGACCGTATGCTCGATGCCCTGACTCGCATCCATCAAATGGATCGGCGTCGCCCTCGCCACGGTCGCGGCGTATAGCAGGAAGGGGTCAGGGACCCCCGTCCTCCGGAGGATACGGAGGAAAGCAGTAGTGCGTTCCGGTCTGGTACTCACACCCATGAGGATCGGTCTGCACGATTGTGGGAGGCGCCAGATCGCAAGTGGTCGGGCAGCGAGAGGGAGCATCCACGGGAACCCAGCCACCGTTCTTGAAGCAGCTGCAACGCGCGGGCTCCCCGGGACAGCAGAAGCCCACGCCGGATGGCGCGGGACTGAGCAGGGTCGTCCTGCCTGCATCCATTCCTGCGTCGACTCCCGCGTCCGGGTCCTGCTCGGTCGAGGTGCCGCTACAGGCGGCCAGCAGCCCCCAGCACAGCACGAGGAGGGCAGGGGAGGAGGTCTTCGATCGAGAGCGCATGCGAGGCCACACTCTAAAGATATCTCGCTCCTCGCGCAGTACTCCACGTACCCACCCGCCGGCTGTCGGCGCGCGGCTCAGTTCCCTCAGCCGCGCACGCTCCTCCTCGTCCACCTCCAGAGGCTCCATACCGGAGGTGTACAACATCTATGTCCGGGGGCTTAGTGATGCTTGCGCTTGCGCTCGGTCGAGCTCTGTCCCTGGTCACTTGCCTCTCTCTGCCGCTCTCGCTCTCTCTCCGCCTCCTTCTCTCGCACTCTCCGCCGAGCCCTCTCCTCATCTCGCGCTTTCTCCAGCTCCCTCCTCTCCCGCTCTCTCTCCCTCCGCGCTCGCTCCCTCTCCTCCCGCTCCCGCAGCCTGCGGCGATGCTCGATATAGGAGCGGTCCAGGTTGCGCTTGTCGGTCACCGCCGAGCTTGGGTACTGGGCCAGATGTACTTCCCGGTTTCGGAGGCTCGTCTCCGAGGCGACCCTGGCTTCGAAGTGGAAGTTCTGACGGTGATAGGGGAGCCGTGAACGGGCCTGGAAGTCCTGCAGTCCCCACTTCTCGAGATCCGGGCGCGGATCGTTGTACTGATGCAGGATGTGCTCCCGAGGCACCTTGGCCAGATCGATGGTCACCGTGCCGAACTTCGCGAAGTCAGCACCGTGGTTCGAGGTGACCTGTTTCGTCGTCGAGGTGGCGGAGAAGAGCTTGGTGGCGCCCTTGCGCTCTTGCAGGAAGGGCAGCAGCTCTTCGGGGATGGTGTCCAGTTGGGTCCCCAGCCTTCTGTTGAGCCATTCGAGATCGGTCTCGACATGATTCCCCTCCCGGTTCCTCTCCCGCCGCGGCTCATGCTCGTGGGAGCTCTCGTTGTAGAAGTAGCCGCGGTGCTCCTGGAGCCGCTCCCGCGGATCGTGAATCAAGGGCTTGATGTCTTTGTACCCCCTGTCGAGCTCATAGGCTTCCCTGGGCAGGATGCCTCGGCTGACCTCGCGCCGCAGATAGCCCTGGTCGGTCTTGATGTACTCGGTGTCACTCGGGCCGCGAAGGGTATGTTTCCTGTAGACCGGGTTCACGAGAGCTTCTTCATCGTCCGCGTCCTTCAGTTCGTAGAGCGCATCGCCGTGTAGCAACGTGGCGATGGGGACGGTCTGGTACTGGAGCT
Source organism: Hyalangium gracile (assembly GCF_020103725.1). Lineage (NCBI taxonomy): Bacteria > Pseudomonadati > Myxococcota > Myxococcia > Myxococcales > Archangiaceae > Hyalangium > Hyalangium gracile. Next base: position 317,152 of record NZ_JAHXBG010000006.1, read on the forward strand.
CATCTCCGTTGAAGGTGAACCCATACCCGGGGAGCTCTCTTCTCAAGGTCTCCTCGGTGAGCTCCGCCTCGCGGAGGACGCGGACGTAGTCCTGGCGCACACGGTCCGGGACGGTGGCTCCCCTCGGCAGGCGCGCGACCGCGTCGTCATAGTTTCTCTTGGCCGCCTGCTTGCGCGCGCGGAGATGCGCCTTGTAGTTGTCGATCAACCGCTGCAGCACCTCGACGGCCTGCTCGCCTTCCTGGTTGAGCCCCTCAGCCTTCTTGAAGCCGATCTTCAGTCCGCCGACGCGCTGGATCACCGCGCGCTGGGCCGCTGGCGCGGACGCCACGTGGGCCGGCGGAGCCCCCTCCATGAGGGCGGGCTCTCCGCGAGCGGCCCGGCCCCCCAGCACATCCGCCTCGCGCTCCAGGCTGGAGTCCTCGTTGAGCGGAAGTCCCTCGACCTCGCCTGTCGCGCGCACCCGTCCCTGGGATTGCTGGACGATGTGGGCCAGCTCGTGGCCCAGGAGCCGCTGACCGTGCTGGCTATGGGGCTGATACAGGCCGGGAGCGAAGTGGATGTCCGTGCCGCAGGTATAGGCCAGGGCACCGGCCGTCTCGGCCTCGCGGCCCTGGTGGATGCGCACGGACGAGAAGCTCGTACCGAAGGCGGCCTCCATCCGGGCCTGCACCGTGGGGGGCAGCTTCTGCCCGGGCTCCCGCGGCCTGTCGGCCGTCGTGCGTTGGACTCCATCGAAGCGGTGGCCGAAGCGCGCCACTTGCTCGGCCTGGGCCCGGATGTCCGCGAGCAGCTCCGCCGAAGCGGTGGCCTCCGTGGGCGAGTGCAGGGAGGCCGAAGCAGGCTCGGCCTGCCCACGGGACTTGCTCACCGACCGCGCGGAACGGGGAGCGGATTGTCGGGCTCCAGCCATGGTTCTCTCCTCTGCTGCCGGGCTCGTGCTGCGCGAGGCAATTCTAGCGCAGGGACAGGAGCGCGGCCCACCCGTGCTCGGCCTGGCGGAGCCGGGGTGTACCCGCTCAACCGACACCGAGATTTGTTCGGAGCCGCCACGCCTGGATGCCGAGCCGCGGGACAGCGAGGCACCCTGTGAGCGGACCGGTGGCGAACTGGTATGACAAGCAGACCAGTTCGCACAGAGCGCTCCCGACAGGAGGAGCCGTGCCATGCCCTCTCGAAGCTCTCGGCGGTGGCTCGCACGGGGTATGCTCGTGGTCATCGGTATTCCGAAGGGGAATGCCTGGGAGGGGGACCATGAGAAGCTCGGAGTCTTCGTTGGCAGCCGTCGCATCTGGTTGGGTGGGCTGGGCCGCCGTTGCCCTGATGATCTTCTCGCTGGCACTCGCCGGCCCCGCATCCGCTCAGGGCGCGAAGAAGGCCGCGTCGGCCCCGGCGCCGCTCCTGAACACCGGGAAGCCCGTGCCCTGGTGGGTGGCGTTCAAGTTCAACTCCGCCAACTTCCCCCAGTGCCCGAGCACCGCTCAGCGTCAGTGCATCTTTGGCGGCCAGGTGCAGGACTACAAGCTGTTCAGCCAGCAGTACGTCTTCACCTCGAGCGGTGACGGTACCCTCCGCATGGGGAACGACTGCATCGGCGACGACACGACGGATCCGCTGGGCGCCACCTTCGCCCAGGTCTACCAGGGCTCTTCCTATTTCTACGTGCTCTGGAATGACCAGTTCTATGGGGATCCGGCGATCAAGGGCTGCAGCGGGAACTCGTGCAGCTCACCCTGGGGCCACTCCAAGGGCATGGTGGCCTGGAACGCCCAGGGGCAGGGCTTCGTGCTGCAGGTCAGCACTCCGTCCTGGCCCGCCTCCGGCAACAGCTCCCAGCCTCGGAAGACGGACGGAAACACCCTGGGCTGCATCAAGGACGACGACGTCGAGGTCAGCCAGCACTTCTTCGCCCTCACGCTCGACAAGGATGACCTCGAGGTGCTCCTGAAGGCCCTGGCGAACGCCAGCGTGGTCACCGACCCCAGCAACCCGCAGCTCGTGCGCAACGGCGGCCCGGCGGACATCCAGGCGCTGGTGAAGGCCCTGGGCAAGAAGTCCAACAGCAACGCGCTCACCAACGACGTGCTGTCCAGCGGCGTCCGCTTGATTTCCAAGCCCTCCAAGCTGCAGGTGCCGCCCTGGCAGCTCGTCTCCGCCACGCTCGGCGGCGTCCCGCTGCGCGTCGCCACCTGGTGGGCGAGTCCGCAGATTCCTTCCACCACGGGCGGGGCGCCCGAGTGCTGGCAGCCCGGGCTGGGCACGCCCGGGCCTGTCGAGATCGCCACCACGGGCACCTGGGAGAAGGTGGAGCTGGGACTCACCGGTGGCATGGGGGCGAACTACAATCACGCCAAGATCGGCGTCTCGCTCGACGCGGCCCAGCCGCTGGCCATCTTTGGCGACATGAACCAGCAGGGAGCGCTCTCCGACAAGTGCGGCAGCAGCCAGAACGGGCGGGGTGGCCTGTTCTATGTGGTGCGCGACAAGGCCCTCTTCGAGAGTGTCAGCGCGCTGCTCAAGGGTGCTACCGCCCCCGCGCAGGGCGCTCCCCAGAAGTGAGCTTCTCCGGGTGCGCGACGCGACCCATGAAGCACCCTGACCGGGCCGGCGGAGCCATCGCTCTGCCAGGCGATGTTCCGCATCATGGGGACGGTGAGCTTCCGTAGACGGGAACGATGGAGCCGGGGAGACATAGCGGCCGCTCCCCGGTTTTCCATCGCGAAGGCGCCTACCAGATGACGACCTGCTGGTCGCCCTGGCGCACCATGGACTGGCCCGGCTTGCACGAGAACGCCGCCGCGAAGGCCGGCATGTTCGACGGCGCGCCGATGGCGCGGAAGGGCGCCGGCGCGTGCGGATCCGTGGCCAGGCGCACCTTCAGCTCCTCGGGCGTGAAGCTGCGGCGCCACACCGTGGCCCAGTTGAGGAAGAAGCGCTGGTCGCGCGTCAGCCCGTCCACCTTCGGGTCCGGCTGGCCCTCCGTGGCCCGCTTCAGCGCGTCGTAGGCCGTGGCCAGCCCGCCCAGGTCCGCGATGTTCTCGCCCAGCGTGAGGTTGCCGTTGACCTTGGCGCCCGGGGTGACTTCGTAGGCGTTGAACTGGGCCACCAGCTTGCCCGTCAGCGCCTTGAACGCCTTGCTGTCCGCCTCCGTCCACCACTGCTCGAAGTTGCCGCTCGCCCCGAAGCGCGCGCCCTGGTCGTCATAGCCGTGCGTCATCTCGTGGCCGATCACCGAGCCGATGCCGCCGTAGTTCATGGCGTCGTCGGCGTTCGGATCGAAGAACGGCGGTTGCAGGATCGCCGCCGGGAAGACGATCTCGTTCTGCAGGGGGTTGTAGTAGGCATTCACCATCTGCGGAGGCATGCCCCACTCGGTGCGATCGACCGGCTTGCCAATCTTGCCCACGCTCCACTTGTGGTTGAACTCCTGGGCCGCCTTCACGTTGCCCAGGTAGCTGTCACGGCTCGTCTTCAGCCCGCTCCAGTCGCGCCACTTGTCCGGGTAGCCGATCTTCGGCGTGAAGCTGGCCCACTTCTCCAGCGCCCGCTGCTTCGTCTCCGGGCCCATCCAGGTCAGCTTCTCGATGCGAGCCTTCAAGGCCTCGCGGAGGTTCTTGACCAGCGTCTCCATGCGCGCCTTCGACTCGGGCGGGAACGCGACCTTGACGTACATCTGGCCCAGCGCCTCGCCCGTCTCGCTCTCGATGGTGTCGAGCACGCGCTTGCTGCGCTCCTTCAGCTCCTGCTGGCCCCGCAGCGTCTTGCCATAGAAGAGGAAGTTCTCCTGCACGAATGGGTCCGACAGGTACGGCGAGGCCGAGTCCACGGCGTGGAAGCGCAGGTAGCTCTGCCACTGCGCGGCCGGAACCTCCGCCAGCATCTTGCTGATCTCCTGGTGGAAGGCCGGGATGGCCAGCGAGAACATCTTCGGCTGGACCATGCCGTGCGCCTCGAAGAAGCGCGTCCACGAGAAGTTCGGCGTCAGCTTGTCCGCGTCGGCCGGGCTGACCGGGTTGTAGAACAGCGAGACGTCGCGCGACAGCTCCTCCCGGGACTTGGAGACCCGCGCCAGGCGCGTCTCGAAGGCGACCACGTCCCGCGCCTGCTGGGCGGCGCCCGCCGCCGGGATGCCCGACAGCTCCAGCACCCGGGCGACGTGCTTCTCGTAGGCGGCCAGCTTGTCCTTCTTGTCCGCGTCGAAGTAGTAGGCGCGATCCGGCAGGCCCAGGCCGCCCTGCATCACGTAGCCGAGCTCGAAGTTGGAGTCCTTGAAGTCCGCCTGGGAGCCGAAGCCGAACAGGATGCCCTCGCCCTTGGCCGTCTGGGTGCGCACGTATTCGGCGATCTGCTCCTTGTTTCCGAGCTGGGAGATGGCGTCCAGCTGGGCCTTCAGCGGCTCCAGGCCCTGGGCGTTGATGCGGGCCTCATCCATGCCCGTGGCGTAGAGGTCGCTGACGATCTTCTCCACGCCGGTGGCGCCCGTCATGGCCGCGGCCTGCTGGGCCAGCTGCTTCTGCACGGCGATGGAGCGCTCGTCGAGCATCTCGAACGCGCCCCACGAGGTGCGGTCCCCGGGGATCTTGTTCGCCGCGAGCCACTTGCCGTTCACGTAGCCGGCGAAGTCGGTGCACGCGTCCTTGGAGGGGTCCAGGTCGCTGACCTGGAAGCGGTTGACGCCGGGCAGCTGGCTCTCGTCGAGCTTCAGCGCGGGGCTCGAGGCGGCGGGCTTCTCGAGCCCGGCCTCCGCGGTCGGGGCGGCCTTGTCCTGCTTCGAGCACGCGGCCAGGGGCGTGGAGAGGGCAAGGGACAGCAGCAGCACTTGCGGTTTCTTCTGGGTCACAGCGGTCTCCCACCTGAGGGGTTGAGAAAGGGCGCCGCACCATAGACCCGATTCCGCTCCAGCGCTCCTGAGTCGTTCGATGAGTGAAGTCTCTCAGGGCGTCGAGGGGTCGTGTACCCTTGGGAGATGACCCGCGCTCGTACTCTTGGAGTGACCGTTCGTCTCGCTCGGCTGTGGCTCTGTGCCCTGCTGGTCACCACCGTCGCCTGTCGCTCCGAGAGCGGGAAGGCCCCCACGACACAGCCGCCCGTCGAGCTGCATGGGGTGGGCGGCGTCGAGGGAGTGAACCCCACCTATGACCGCTCCCGTCAGCCGGCGAAGTTCGTCGCCGAGCTGAAGATCGCTCCGGGACAGCGCATCGCCGATGTCGGAGCCGGGCTCGGCTACTTCACGGTCCGACTCTCGGACGCGGTCGGCCCGACAGGGCAGGTAGTCGCCACCGACATCAACGACGAGGTCCTCTCGAGGCTCCGCGCGCGTGTGTCCGATCGGAAGAACGTCGTGGTGCGGAAGGTGCCGCCGGACGACCCTGGCCTCGAGGAGGGCACGTACGATCTCATCATCCTCTCCGAGGTGGACCACTTCCTCGCGGACCGGGTGGCCTACCTCACGAAGCTGCGCTCCGCGCTCGCTCCGAATGGCCGCCTCGCGGTGACGCACGTCCGCGCCATGCGTCCGCCGCTCGTCGCCGCGGCCCAGTCCGCGGGCTACGCCGTCGTCTCCGAGTACGACGGCCTGCCGGACCACTACCTGCTCTTCCTGCAGCCTTCGTTCAGTCAGTGACGGGAGGCGCCTGCGTTCGGGCCGGTGCCCGTCCCGCGTCACGGTATGATGGCCGGGCATGGAAAAGGATCCGTCGACCCTGCAGCCCAGCGGACTGACGTCCGGCAAGGGCTCGGAGGAGGAGCGCATCCCGGGCCTGCTGCAGCTCATGTCCGCGGGCAGCGTCAGGGTGGCGACGCTGCCGCTGCAAGGCCGTGAGCTGGAGCTGGGGCGAGGCCATGCCGAGCTCGGCGAGGCGCAGGACCCGCGGATGTCGCGCCGTCACGCGCGCATCCACTTCGACGGGCGGCGCTGGCAGGTCACCGACCTGGGGAGCCAGAACGGCACCTTCGTGGATGGAGAGCGGCTGACTCCCCAGACGCCGCGCGAGGCCCAGCGCGTCATCCGCATGGGGGACTCGCTCTTCGTGCCCTCCGCGGACGTGGGTCCGGTGAAGAAGCGAGGTGTCGTGCTCGTGGACGGCTTCGTGCGCGGCCCGGCGCTCCAGGGGCTCCTGGACGAGGTGACGCGCGCGGCGCAGCTCGGGTTCTCGCTGCACATCCATGGCGAGAGCGGCGCGGGCAAGGAGGGCGTGGCGCGCACGTTCCACCAGCACGGCCCCCAGCGCGAAGGGCCCTTCATCGCGGTCAACTGCGCGGCCATTCCCCAGGGCGTCGCCGAGCGGCTCCTGTTCGGCTCCAGGAAGGGCGCCTTCTCCGGGGCGGATGACGCGGAGGGGTATCTCCAGGCGGCCCATGGCGGCACGCTGTTCCTCGACGAGGTGGTGGAGCTGGAGCTGGCCGTGCAGGCCAAGCTGCTGCGCGTCCTGGAGACGCGCGAGGTGCTCCCCCTGGGCAGCGCCAGGTCCCGGAAGGTGGACATCCGGGTGTGCTCGGCCAGCAACAAGAACCTGCGCGGGCTGGTGGCCGAGGGAAAGCTGCGTGAGGACCTGTACTTCCGCATCGGCCGTCCGGAGGTGATGCTGCCGCCGCTGCGCCAGCGCCCCGAGGAGCTCCCCCTGCTCCTCCAGCAGGCCGTCCAGCAGGTCGCCTCCGGGCCCGGGCTGCATGTCTCGCTGCTCGAGGCCTGTCTGCTGCGGCCCTGGCCGGGCAACGTCCGGGAGCTGTTCGTGGAGATCCGCACCGCCGCCCAGGCGGCGCTCATGCAGGGCGCCCAGCGCATCGAGGCGCGCCACCTGAGCCCCAGCGCGGGCACGGCGTTCGGGCCCTCCACGCCGCTCCAGGTGACAAACGAGAAGGTGCCCCCGGTGGTCCCGGAGGCACCCTCTCGAGCCAGCCCCCTCGATGCCGCCGAGCGGGCTCGCATCGAGGAGGCGCTGCGACAGCACGGCGGCAACGTGGCGGCCACCGCTCGCGCGCTCGGCATGCACCGCACCCAGCTGCGGCGCCTGCTGGAGCGCCACGCCATCGTGGCGCCCACGGGCGGCGAGGACGATCAGTAGATGGAGCGCCAGTACATCATCAGGTCGCCCAGCCACTGATCGATGCGGAACGCGATGTTCGGCGTGGTGCCGGTGCAGTCCGAGCCCGTGCACGACTCGGCGATGTTGGTGGCCAGCAGGTAGGGGCCGTTGGAGCCCGGGCTCCACGAGTAGAGCGGCCCGCCGCTGTGCCCGCCGGACATGTCACAGCCGTGGTAGAAGTTCCGGTTCCACCCGTTCACCGAGTTGAAGAACGAGCCCGTGGTGCAGGCGAAGCTCTGCCCCCACATGGAGTTGTTCACGCAGCCCGCCGGAGCCCCGCCGGAGCCGCAGCCCGGGTAGCCGTAGTGGTACTTCGTGTACGAGCTCACCCCGCTGTCCGAGGAGTTGTAATAGACGCCCATGTAGCCGGGCGCCACGCCGGTCGAGCTGCGCGGCGTGGTGCCGAGCACCAGCACCGCCCAGTCATACTTCTCGCAGACCTGGCGGTAGCCCGTCACCTTCCACTTGTGGCACTCGTTGTCCACGAAGCCCTGGTCCCAGTACTTCCACGTGTGGTCGACGGCGGCGTAGGGCTGCGTGGTGCCGTCCTGGCCCGCGCGGAACTGCGCGCCGCCCACCCAGTTGCCGTAGCCGTCCCACAGGCAGTGGAACGCGGTCAGCACCAGCCGATCCTCGAACAGGGTGCCCGTGCACCAGCTCGAGCCATTGGGAGACACCACGCCGATGGTGTCCCGAGGCCAGTCCGAGGCCGTGTTGACCGACCGCGCCCGGCTGTCGATGCCGTTGGACCACCCGCTCTCGCTGCGCGGCGCCTCCGAGGGAAAGCTGCTGCCGGTGAGGTTGCGCTGCCGCAGCTCGAATCCCACCCGCGCCAGGTCCGCCTCCGGCACGACCACCTCGTAGATCGTCCCGTCCGGGCCCATCGTGCGGATCTGCCCGCCCGGTTTCTCCAGCCCGAGCTGGGGCTCGATCTTCCGGATGGCCGGCAGCTCCCCCGGCTGGAGCTGGGCGAAGCGGGTCACCTTCTCCACCGGGCGGAGGCGGGGCGCGCTCAGGCCCAGCTGGTGGCCGATCCAGTCGGCGGGCACCTCGAGCGTCTGCTCCTGGGTGGAGGTGACGGGCTCGCTCGTGCTGGAGTCGAGCTCCTCGGTGCCGCACGCGCCGAGGGCGAGCGAAGCGATGCATGCCACGCCGAAACGCTTGATCGTCATGAACTTCATGGGGCTCTCCTGCTCGCAGCGGAGGATCGCCTCGGTGCTCCGGGCAAAGTCCCTCGCTGCCGTCGTCCTCGGGTTCATTCCCGAGACACGCCGGACATGAGCAAGCGCCAGGCCAGCCGCTCTCCGCCGGGATTTCGTGGGGATGCGCGGCCGGGCGAGGGGAGGTGGCACAGCCGGGGAGGGCGGGTGGCACAGCGCCACCTGTGCCACCTGTGCCACCCGTACCACCGCGGCACCGTGCCGCATCCATGGAGGTCGAAGGGGCAGGGCCTGTGAGCCGCTGTTGATGGCAACCGTGGCACGAATCTGGCTCAAATCCAGGCGACCTCTCGGTTTCCAGGAGACATCACGGTGACGACAATCACGAAGCTCGTGGCGGTGGTCTTGATGGCCAGCGGCGTGAGCGGCTGCCATTGGCTGTTCCCCAAGAAGGACCCGGCCACCACCTCGAGCGTGCTGCCCATCAATGACTGCGGCATCAGCAACTGCGGCCTCAGCATGGCCACGGCGAATCTGGATGCGACGGAGTGCCCCACGGGGCAGTGCGATCCGGATGGCAACGGCCTGGGCATCTATGTGGTGGAGGGCGGCAACTACTGCTTCAAGGATGAGGGGAGCGGGCGGCTGGGCTTCTGTCCGGAGGCCTTCGTCAATACCCCGAACGGGCCGGTGCTCAAGGGGCGGAGCGCCGCGAGCGGGAACATGCGGTTCGAGCAGTACACCCTCGGCGCCACGGTCGACGGCCAGAGCGCGAAGGTGCTCAGCATCAACGGGGCGGGCAGCGCGCTCTCCATCACGTACAGCCTCCAGGGTTCCCAGCGCACCGCGATGGGGGCCGACCTGAGCCGGGTGACGCTCCAGCTCATCGCCGGCACGGCGGGGACTCGCTACGAGCTGAGCGTGAAGCCCGAGGGCGTATCACCCGAGTCCATCCACGGCTACAAGGTCCAATACCGCTCGGTCTTCGCGGGCAAGCCCGGCATCTGGGCGCAGCACTGCCTGCGGCAGGACCAGAGCCCGGACGTCGTCTCCTTCCTCCCGGGCCGGACTATCAATGGCATGAACGCGGCCGTCACCACCGACGGCCTGGTGACGACGATGGGGTGCGGCTCCGGCGCCATCGTCACGTGCCTCAACTGGGGCTACAAGCCGTGGGAGCCCCAGACGGCCCAGTCCGACGAGAGGCGCAGCTATGTCTACGGCGCCTGTCTCCAGGCCAAGCGCGCGGCGTACTTCGTCCGCTTCAACGATCTCAAGAGCTACACCGCCACCGGCACCCCGATCCTCAAGCGGGACCAGTACGGGTTTGGCCACTCCCAGGATCCGATCGACGAGCGGAACATCGAGGCGCTCTGGAGCCCTGGCGGCGCGCTGTGCCTCACCGAGGAGCACCGGCGGCACAAGCAGGACATCCCCATCGGCAACTACCACGGCCTGAAGCCCTGCGGCTCGCCGCTGGAGTGGACGCCCGACGCCAAGCTCGCCACCGCCCAGCCGCAGCCCTGAGCGCCCGCGGGAGTCATCCCGGAGGCGAGCCCATCGCCTCCGCCTCCCGCGCGGTGTCCTCGTACTGCCACCGCAGCAGGGGATTGAGCTCGAAGGCCCTCGCGAGCGCGGCCTTGCTCTCACGGGCGGCGTCGCGGCGGGCCTCGGTCTGGCGCTCCGTCCGCGCCCGCTCCAGCAGCAGGGCTCCGCGAAGGGCGTGGGCGTGGGCCAGGTTCGGGTCGAGCTGGAGCGCCAGCTGGGTCTGCCCCAGGCCCTCGGTGACGGCGTTCACGGCCTCTCGCGGCGGCAGCGCCCGAGCCAGCTTCCACCAGGCCCGGGCCAGCTCCAGGTGGGACTCGTAATAGGGGTACATCTTCACGGCCTGCTGCGCCTCGGCGAGCGCCTGCCGGAGGTGCGGCAGGACGGGGCGCCCCTGCCGCTTCGCCTGGTCCGCCTCCGTCAGGCTCAGCCGCGCATGGAGGATCCGGCAGTCGGCGCAGCGCGGATCGTTGCGGAGGGACTCCGCCAGCGCCTGCCGCCCCGCCTCGAGCGCGGTGGCCGGGTCACGCTCCTCCTTCAGCGCATGGAGCGCCAGCAGCAGGTGGCCCAGGGCCCGGTAGAAGGACGTCCGCCCGGCCTTGGCGTTGATGCTCAGGGACTGGTCGAGGTGCTGGAAGGCCCGCGCGATCGCCGGGCGCGGATCTGCCTGGGTGTCCACGAGGTACCGGGCGCGCGTCAGCTCCGCGCTGGCCACGTGGTTGAGCGCCGAGTAGAGGTTCTTGTCGATGGCGAAGGCCTGCTGGCCGGCCTCGAGCGCCTTCTGGACCTCCGCCTCGGGATCGAGCCCACGCGAGAGGCGGTACGACGCCATCGCGTTGTACAGGTCCACCAGGTTCGAGTGGGCGAAGAGGTACTTCGGGTCGCTGGCCGCCGCGCGGCGGAAGTGGCGCTCCGCCTCCGCGTAGGCCTGGGTGGGATCCTGGCCGTGCTCCCGCTGGTAGTTTCCCCTCCAGCGTTGGACGAGCCCCAGATCGTTCAGCCCCCAGAGATAGTCGGGCTCGAGCTCCAGCGCCCGGGTGAGCATGGCGGTGGCCTCGTCCCAGGAGCGGCTCGGATCCTGGCGCTCCCATGCCTCCTGGAGCCCGCGCATGAACCAGGCGTAGCCCAGCGTGTCGTAGGCGTGGGCGTTGCGCGCATCCAGCTCCACGGCGCGCGAGGCGGTGGCGAGCCACTGGGAGAGGATGGGCTTGGGCTCCTGCCCGCCTCGCTCGAAGTTCATCACCCGGTACCAGTGCATCAGCACATAGGCCTTCTGGGTGTGGCTGGAGGAGCGCAGCGCCGCCGCCTGGATGCCCTTGTCCGCCGCCTCCAGGGCGCGCTCGACCGACTCCTTGCGTGAGCGGCCCTGCCGCTTGTCGATCTCCGCCTGCTGCAGCCATACCTGGGAGAGGGCCTCGTAGTTCCACGCGTCGCTGCGGCCGGACTCCACCGCCTGCGCGTACAGGCGGTCCGCTTCCAGCAGCCGCTCGCGCGCCGCGTCGTACTCGCCACGCTCCAGCCGCTCCATGGCGCGGGCATAGGCCACGTCCCCCGCGAGCTTCCGGGCCTCGTACACCCAGGGCGCCCGGGCGATGGCCTCCGCCGCGGCCTGCTCCGCCACGTCGTACTCCCGGCGGTAGAGGGCGATGAGCCCCTCGAGGTAGCGCGGGGACTCCAGATCGATCCCCCGGCTCCGCTCCAGCGACTGGAGCGCGGGCTCCAGGTACTGCTTCTCGAGCGCGCGCTGCTGCTCGGCCACCCAGGCCGCGTCACCGCCGCGGCGCGTCTCCTCCATGGCCTGGTGGAACAGCTCTCCGAGCACCCGCCCCAGCGCGTAGTGCAGCTCGGGCGAGTCGATCCCCCGCTCGCGCGCGCGAGTCAGCTCCTGGTGCGCGTTCTCGAACTCGTGCATCGCCAGGTAGCCGCGCCCCAGGGCATGGTGGACGAGCCCCTGGCCGTGCGCGTCCAGCTCGTGCTGTCGGGCGGAGATTCCCGCCATGCGCTCGCGGACCAGCTGCTGCTCCTGGCTGGTGTCGTGCAGCGGCAGCGCGTAGGTGGTGCGCAGGAACCACTCGATCTCCTTCACCTGCTGCCCGAGCTGCTCCGCCAGCCGAGCGCGCTCCTCGGACTGCTGCTGGGTGCGCCGGGCCTCCAGCCACGAGCGCACACCGAAGGCGGAGAGGACCAGGATGGTCGCCAGCGACGCCGCTGAGACACCCACCAGCGCGCGGTGCTTCCGCGCTCGCCGCCGCAGCCGGTACATCAGGCTCGGCCGCCGCCCGAGGATGGGCTCGCCGTCGATGAAGCGGGCCAGATCCTCGGCCAGCGCGCGCGCGGACGGATAGCGCTGGCTGGGCTCCTTGTTCAGGCACTTGAGGACGATGATCTCCAGATCGCTCTCGAGCTGTGGCACCCGCGAGCGCAGGGGCGGCGGCTCCTCATGGAGCACCTTGTTCAGGGTGTCCACGAGGGTGGTATCGGTGAAGGGGGCCTCGCCGGCCAGCAGCTCGTAGAGCGTCGCGCCGAGGCTGTAGACATCCGAGCGGCGATCGATGCTCCGCAGCTCACCGCGGGCCTGCTCGGGCGCCATGTACGACGGCGTGCCCATCAGCGCGCCCGTCACGGTGAGGCCGTGGCCATGGCTGACCTCGTACGCCAGGCCGAAGTCCATGATGACGGGGAAGCAGCGCCCGTCCTCGCCGCGCTCGACCAGGATGTTGGAGGGCTTGAGGTCGCGGTGGATGACGCCCAGCCTGTGGGCCTCGTGCATGGCCAGGGCCGCGTCCTTCATCACCTGCAGCTTCTCGGGCAGGGACATGCTCGCGGCGGCCCGGTCGAGCCGCTCGCCGCCCACCACCTGCATGGCGATATAGGCCTTCCCGTTGACCTCACCCGCCTCGTAGACCTTGCAGACGTGGGGGTGATCGATGCGGGCCTGGGCGCGCGCTTCCTGGAGGAAGCGCATGACCAGGTCGGGGTCCGCGCCGCGGATGAACTTCAGCGCGACGGTGCGCCCCAGGAGCCGATCGCGGGCCTTGTACACCTCGCCCATGCCGCCCCGGCCCAGCAGCGAGATGAACTCATAGCGGCTCCACTGGGAGACGGGGAACTGCTCGCCCGGCCCCTCCGTGGGGGCGGGGGCCGACACGCCCTCGGAGGACTGCTCCCCGGCCAGTGTCGGCTGCGCCGCCTCCGTGGACGCGGGGAGCTCCGGAACGAGGGTGGGCTCGAGGACTGGCGCTTTGTCCGCAGGGTCCGGCATGGCGCCACGCTAGTCGGCCTGACCCGCGAGAGGGATTCGACGGCGCCCTCGCCCTCCGGACTCTCGACGCATTGCATCCAGGAAATGCCGCACTACCAGTAAAAACTGTTTAAGCTGACAAGTTTAATAAATCTGATAAAGAGTGATTCCAGGCCGTGCGTCCCGCCCGGCACTTCTCCCGGAGTTTCCATTCGTGAAGCTGAAGACCCTGATGATGAGCCTGGCGTTCGGTGCCCTCCTCTCCGCCTGTGGCGGCCCGCTGCCCGAGGAGGGCGTGAGCTCGGGGGACGAGCTCGGCGTCGCGGAGCAGGGCGTCTGTGAGGGCTGGGAGAACGGCGGGCGTCGGTGTACCTGGAAGTGCAGCGCCGACGGCCGGTGGATCTACGCCACCAGCAACGTGTCCTATGGCGGGTGCACGGCGTACGCGAACGACTTCTGCAAGGGCAACGCGGTCTCCGTCTGCTGGAGCCGCTAGCACCTTCCGGGCGGTCAAGGCCGTGAGGCGCCGCCCGCCATCCCGATTGCTCGACCACACCCTTTGAAAGGCATTCCCATGAAGCTGAAGACCCTGATGATGAGCGTGGCGTTTGGTGCCCTCCTCTCCGCCTGCGGCGGCCCCATCCCCGAGGAGACGGAGATCAGCACGGAGCAGGAGCTCGGCACGACGAGCCAGGCCCTCTGCGAGGGTTGGGAGAACGGCGGCCGTTACTGTACGTTCCGGTGCACCTCCTCGCAGACCACGCACTACTTCGCCGGCTACGGCGACGTGCCCTACGGCAACTGCCGCGAGTACGCCGACAGGTACTGCGGCCGGACTGCGGTCAGCGTCTGCTGGAGCAAGCTCTAGTCAGTCCCCACCGTGGGGGGCGGTGCCGACACGGAGAGGAATGACACCCGTCGCCATTCCAGGACGACCTCGGCTTCGTTTCCCCCCATCAGCAGGGGGCCCGTGCTCAAGACCAGCCGGGTGCCTTCCACGGTGGCCTTCCTTCTCTGCACGGTACCGATCCAGTTCGGGAAGACGCTGCCCTTGATGTGGTGACAGACGGTGTCCGTCTGCTCGTCGGTGTCGTAGGTCCCGAAGTACACGGCGGCCCCGTCCAGCGCTTCTTTCGCCTCCTGCGCCGTGCCCCCCTTCAAGTCCGCGGACTTGAAGGAGGGGCGGTCCCGGCCCATGAGCTGCACCGCCATGTTCCCGTCACGGTCGTAGATCAGCATGCCGAGGGGATCGTGCCCGTAGGGGTGGTTCCTGCTTCCATCCGGCAAGCGGCCCTCCACCGCGATGAGCTGCCAGGTGCCGACAAGTCTCTCCTTGAGCGTCATGGTGTCTCCCTCGGGGCTCAGCGCCGATGCGCTCGCGCGTCGATTTGAAACGTGGACAGGAGCTTGCCCTGGCCATTGTGGGCTGTGACCGTGAAATGGTCGTCCCGTTCCCGTACACAGCCGAGGTGTAGCTTCTCCCCGGGAAGCGACGCCTGCTTGCAGGTGAGGACGCACCGGGTGATTTGATAGGCGTCGAACCCAGGGAAGTGGCGCAGCAGAGAGCAGGCGTTTCCCCCCAGGATCGACACAGGACACATCGCCCGCATGTCGAAGTGGCCGGCGAAGTCCTCGCGGCGGAACCCCTCCAGGGTGGCTCGCAGTTCCTCGCCGGGCCGTATCCACTCCAGCTGCATCGGCCGCACGGGGTTCACGTACGGGCTGGGCTGACCGGGCACCCGGGCCATCGTGGGTGCCGCATCGGTCCCCTTGAGCTTCACGAACTCCTCTTCGTTGAGGCCCACGCACGTCAACTCGAGAGCCGCGTAGCGCTCGCCCTTCTCCGTGAAGCACGTCACGGTCGTCGTATAGAAGGGGAAGTTCTTGGCTCGAGCGATCCGATCGACGCGTCCCATGCAACGGAAGGAGTTTGCCGTGGTGGCGTGGACCGGGAACACCTGGAGATCCGCCTGGGTGGCAAGGTAGTAATGCCTGGACTTGATCGGATTGGCCGCGGCGCAGGTCATGACGCCGTGGACAGCCAGGGTCCGCAGCCCCTCGGAGCAGCTCATCAACGTCGTCTCGGCGTAGCGCTGCTGCTCCGGCCTGAACTGGCTGTAGACAACGCCATTGTCCACGGCAACGTCATACACCTCGACATAAGGAGCAGACTCGCCAATGAGTTCGAACAGGTTCTCCATGGAGTTCATCCCTTCCAGTCAGTGAATGGCAAGCGCTGGTAGCCCTGGCGAAGCCCTCAGGCTTGAAACAAGCCGGCGCGACCCGCTCCGCATGCCTGGATGCAAGGGTGGTTCCACTCTCGAGTCGCGCACGCTCCCCGAGGCATCGACGCGAAGTCACAGCTCTTCAGGTGTCAATTCGCGGAGCTGACACGGCGCTGACGTGTCAGCGAGCCATGGATACATCTCTGACGGGGACCTCCGGGCTGCTGACCGGATATGCTCCGGGCGTTACGGAGACCTCCACCATGAGCCTGCGATTGCCTCTGGCGCTGCTGCCCTTCCTGTTGGCGCTGGTCCCTCTGGAGCGAGCGGAGGCAAGCTGCAGCGTCCTGAGCGGCGAGGACCTGAAGCGCTGCCTCGAAGCGGGGCATCGGTCCATGCTCGACTACCACGATGCGTACGAGAAGTCGGTTCGGTTCGAGGTCTCCGTGGGGAGCCACACCCAGCAGATCAACTTGTTCGACTACAAGAGAGCGGGGCTCTGTGCCCTCACGATGCGTGACAGTGTCACACCCTGGAGCCTGTCGAGAACTACGTCGACTTCGACACGTATCGCGCGGGTACGCTCTACAAGCCCGTGAGCTGCAAGGCCGGCAAGCAGCACGGCGAGGAGTTCCGGTACTTCGCCAGTGGCAAGCTGGAGAAGCGCACCCTGTTCAAGGACGGCCGGGAACAGGGCCGGTTCGAGCACTTCCATCGCGATGGCACGCTCTTCTCAAGCGGCGAGTACGTGGATGGCGAGCTGCGCCTCCTGTCCTACTTCTGGACGCCCGATGGCGTCGAGGAGCGGCGGCATCGCTCGCCCGAGGTGCGGAAGGAGAAGACCACCTATTGGAAGGACGGGCGTCCCTTCACGGGAGTCTGGAAGCGCTAGGTGTCGGAACACTACGTGATCATCACCACCATCAAGAACGGTGAGAGACACGGGGACTACGAGGAATACGATGGCGATCGCCGGGTGGTCCAGCGCACCTACGAGAATGGAGAGCTCGTCGAGACGCCGCCCAAGCAGGGGGACTCGCCAGTGCCCTCGGATCCCGGCCCGAAGCAGCGGTAGCCGAAGCCGAGGCACCACCCTGGATCGTGCGTCCGTGCCGGTGGTAAGGGGGGCTCAGTGCGCACGGCCTTCGCACCCCGTGGGTGCGGATACGCCAGCATGCTGCGCCTAGCACTACAGCGGGCGCAAGCAAAGACGTCCAGCGCTTTCCGTGATTCTGGTAGAGGTTTTGCATCGGTGCGGGTTCGATTCCCGCCTCTATCCTTCTCAAGGGGTATCGCATCAGCTGTGCCGATACCGGATGCAGCGCACAGGCGGTGCTCCCCTCCAGCACGAGCCCTACAGCGAGAATCAGTGGGGCGACCAACTCCAAGCATGCCTGGCAAGGGGATTGTGGAGGATGAACTTCCCTATCACACAACGGAATAGACACCCGGACCCTAGGCGACTGCGGGGCGCTGCTGCGCCTCGCTAAACACAGGCGAGGGATTGGCCGAGATGGGAGCAGAGACATCTGTCCCTATGTGGGCTAATGGGATGACCTGCTCAATCCCGGAGGGCAACGCGCCCTGGGAGCCGCGCCCTTCTGAGCTTCAACGGGGGCGGTGCGTCGCAGTCTGCGGAGCGCTTCAAGGGAGCACTCAGTGCGAGAAGTGGAGGTCGGAGTCTACGATTCCTGGAAGTACCTCCCGTCAAGCCGAGGAACTCGTCGCCGCTGGAGCGTGGGGGCCAGCACTGCGCCTGTACATGACGTGCCGGAGGCCCCCCGGTCGCTGTGGGCTGCGCGCGGGGCCCATGACGGCAAGAGGTTGCAGGAGGGCGCTGGCTCCCCGGCGAGAGCTTGCCGCCCCCGTGGATGGTTGTTGAGGTACAGAGCGCCCCAGCGTTGCCCTACACCTGCTCGGGCTCCGGCTCGAAAGTGAACATGTACGTTCAGGCAGGGCTAGAAGCTCATCTGGAAGTCCGGGTCCGGCGCACGCGCAGACTTGGACGCACGGATGTATGTGAACTTCCAGCGGCTCTCCGCGTGCACTGCCTCGAACCCTAACCGCCCAATGCCGCGCTGGAATTCTTGGAGATCTCTAAAGCGCGAGGTTGCCTCCCAGATGTGGAGTTGGCCATCAACGCGGAGCGCCCGGTGGGCCTCTCGTAGATACTCAGTAAAGTTCGCCCCCATGAGGGATAGCGAGAAGACCGCCACGTCGAGTACGCCATCGGCAAGCGGAACATGGGCTAGGTCGGCCGCTACGACGCCGGGGTTCGCAGCCACGTGATCGAAGCTGTGCACGGTATGGCGCCCCTGGAGTGCCCGCGCCAATTCCGCCTCCCCACAGCCAAAGTCACCGATGACGCGCCCCTGCCGCTCCAAGAGGAAGCGGATCATTTCCTGATAGGGCACCACCATCCAGTCGGCTCGGGCAGCGCGGTAGAGCGTGTGATACTGCGCCCACTCCTCCGGATTCTCGGCGAGCCGCGCATGCGTCGTAGCGCTGTGCGTGGCATTCCAGCGGTTGTTCATCTGAGAGAAGTCCCCATAAGAGGCTCGCCGGGCAACGTCCACAGGTCCGCCTAGGGGGAGAGGAACCATCAACTGCATCCGTGCCACCTCCACCGTCTCTCCCTGCTCAAGCCGCTGAAGCCAGCTCATCACATCCCGGTAGGCCTGCTCCGGGGTGCGCAGATGCCCCTCGGGCACGACGCCGTCCACCGCTGCATCGGCAATCGACTTCTTGAAGCGGAGCCGCTCCATCTTCGATTCGCACCAGGACCAGCGGCCACCTGGGAGGTCGGCATAGGTGAGAGGTAGCACGATGGTCACCTTCCGGTCGCGCTGCCCTTGGCGATACAAGCGGCCCTTGAGCTGCTCGTACTCGGCGTGGGTCCACGGCAACACGTTGATGATCAGCCGGCTGCACACCGCCTGAAGCCCATCCACTCCCGTGCCGATAGCGGCGGTGCCGATTAGCACGTCCACCTCTCCCCGTAGGAACTGCTCAAGCCCGCTCTTATCCTCCCCCGTGTAGAAGCCCACCCGCAGGTGGGCCTTCTCCAACGCGACACGCAGCGTCTCGCCGATGCCGTCGATTAGGTGGGTGTAGATGAGCGTCCCGCGGCTCACGTGTTGGAGAATCACCCCGAGACGTGCACGCGTAAGCAGTTGTTCCAGAGCGAGCGGTCCTTTCGTCTGTTCCAGTGCGCGCAGTTCGTCCAGCAGTGGAGCGCAGTCCACACTCACGACCTCCTCTATGCACTCCAAGTCATACGCCGGCAGCCAGCGCGTCCCTAGTGTGACGAGCCGCTGGTGCAGCGCCATGCAGTTCGAGACTGTGGGCTGGATCCTGAGGTCGTCATGTTCCAGCCCCGTGATGAGCTCTACAAGGCTGCGTCCCTCCTGCAGGTTGTTGATGACGGGCGTTGCCGACATGCCGAGGACGTGAAGTCCGGTATTCCGCGCCGAGGCTTGAGCGAGTAGCCGTGCCAGCCGCTGCTTGCGCAGTGACATCTCCTCGGAGTTGCGTTGCTTGGCAAAGTGGACCTCGTCGATGATGACGAAGTCGATCTCTTCCCGTTCGACCAGTGCAGCCACGTGCTTGTCTGACGCAGGCTGCTGCAGCTTCTCGTAGTTCAGTATCAGGTAGCGTGGGCGCCCCGCATTCCCCGTCATTCCCGTCTCATCGCCCGCCAGAGACTTCCAGTTGGGCGTGAATCCGCCGGTGGCTATGAGGCTGTCGGGAAAGCTCTGCCGGATCGCGTTCTCCCAGCCCGCGACCACCGCATTGGGGCAGCAGATGACGGTGAATCGTGCGCCAACAACGCGGCTGGCGAGGATGGCCGAGAGCGTTTTCCCAGCGCCCGTTCCCGACCAGTTGCCGACCCGGCGCTTGTCCCGAACACGGGTTGCGACGAAGCGCTGCATGAGGTTCGGCGGCGTGGACACTCCGTTGACCGTGAACGCATAGCCATCGGGGATCTTGAGGCTCCGCGCCTCCCGATACTCACGAAGAAAGTGCTCCCGCACCTCGGTGGCGTAGATGCTTCCGCCCGTGTACTCCTCCGCTTCCCGGAGGGCGGCCGCTTCATCCACGAATGCGTGCTTCCACAGCTTGGCGAGTCCGGAAGCGACGAGGAACTGCACCGCCTCTTCGTCCGCACTCGAGAGCAGCTTGCTCTCAAGCGAGCTCAGCACGGCCTTGGTGTGGACGAGCGGGAACTCCACCTCGCCTGGGATGTCCTCCGGCCGTACCTCTCCCAGTTCCTCCACGGTTGGCTCGGAATCCTCCGTGCCTGACGCGTTTGCAGTATGCGTCTTGTCGAGGGCTTCTACCGAGCCATTGAGGAATCCGTCGGCGAGCGACGCCTCTCCTCGGATGAACTTTTCCAACTCAGCGCGTGGGAAGCGCCCCGTCGTGAGAGCCTTCGCGAAAGCCTTGGCGCTTCCCTGCACTCGCAACAAGCCGTTTTGCTGGAAGAGGAGGTAGAGCTCGGCGGGTGAGAACGTGTCGAGGTGCTCGGTGAGCGATGCCACGAAGTGGCGGATGTTATCCACAGTCCAGCCGCGATTGCACCTGGGGCAGCCTACGCCCTGCAAGGTGCGGTTGCCGATAAAGGCTTGGTACTCGTGAGTGCTGTCGTTCGGGCAAAGCCACCAGTACTTCCTCATTGCCGTGGCGTATACGTCTGCGGGGGTATGCTTCCCGTTGTGTGTCGGGTGCCACTCACGAGCGATCTCCGGGTATCGGTGCGCCAGAGAGAGCGTCTCCTGCCGGAATGAGTCGGCCCAGGCGATCCAGTTCTTCCGCAGGCCTTTAAACCCGGGAGTGCGACCGAGGAGCGTACGCAACGCATAGGGGTTGAGGTTCCCGGTTTCCAGGCCCGCCTGCCGCATCTCGGCAAGGAGTGTCACCGTGGACAACTGCTCGGTCTGGTTTTTCGCCCGCTCTGTGCACCATACCACGAGGTGCTCCCATGCACTGTCGGACAGCGTCAGGAGACTTCGATGTGCGAAAGTGCCCTTGTCCCAGATCAGGATGTCGGGCGAGCGATACAGCGCCGCGAAGGCTCGCGGGAGACTCTCCGCTTCCGTCCAATCTCCTTCGATTTCGTCCGCAGTCATTTCAATCCTTAGCTCCGCTGCGAAGCGTGGGGCAATCTCCCGCACGTGCAGAGGACGCTTTGCCAGGGCAAGGAACTCGCTCAGGCGTTCGTGGAAGGGAGTGTTCGTCAGCCGGAAATGACCGTCCGGCAGTTGTTCGAGGGGGAGTAGTTTGTTGGCCAGCTTCGCGGCCACATCCGCGGAAACGTGCAGCGAAGCGCACTCGGTTATCCATCCGGCCAGTTCCGCCGTGCTCACGCCGCTGTGTGCGCGCGTACGCATCCGCGCGTGCAAGAGGCGTTGCAGCGTCTTGAATTTGGGCAGGGTCTCCCGGGCCAGGAACTCGTCTGCCCGGAGTTCCACGTTCTCCACTCCCGCGACGGAGACCATGAGTCTGGCCCGTGGAAGCGTGAGATGAGGATAGGACGCGAATGCATCAGCATGGACTAGGCCGCCCGTCCGCGTGAGTTCCTCCATCACGGGGGCAAGGGCCCGGCGGAAGGCGCTCCCCCACTGCTCGCGCAGGCTTTCCATCCCCTTGGTGACAATCTGGCGGACGCGCTCGCGAGTCACATCCATCTCGGCTCCCACGTCCTCAAGTGTCCTGCCTTCGAGGAAGTGGGCAACGGTGGCGCGACGCTGGTTCGGCGTCAGGGTGCCCAATCCCCGTTCCAGCAGCGCATCCGGATTCTCGAGCAGCCCCGCGAGTTTGCTCAGCATGTCGGGCATGCCTTCACTCGCGAGCCGCTCAAGGGCGGAGAGAAGTTCGTGCCGCGACTGGCGGCCGAAGTTGGCGAGCTTCCCGTTCAGACTCTCATTCTTGGCCCAGTTGAGCACTTGGCCGAGCGTCGTTACTCCTGCGTTCTTGAGCGCTCCTCGGATTCGGGTGGAAAGCTTTGGCAGAGCCTCCGTCCATGCTGTCTCCAGCGAGATATCCCTGGCCGCTAACTGCTGCTCGAGACTGATGTGTCGCTCGTACCTCTGATGGGCCGCTTCGCCCTCCATTTCGTTCAGCCTGAGACTCTCGAGCGCGGTGCGGAGTGTTTGTCGCGAGGTCCTCCCGAAGTTGCGGACAGGTTCGGTTTTGCCCTGCTCCCATGCCAGCACGTCGCGGACGGTGTGTACTCCCGCTTGCTCTAGCGTGCTGATGATCCGCGCGGGAAGAGAGCCGAGTACCTCCCGCCATGGAAGGTCCAGCACGGCTGCCGCAGACGCCGATTCCTGAGGGGCGGCAGGGGACTGCGCGTTATTCACTGCTTTATTCTGGACGGCGTCTGACATGTGCTCTCCCCACTGAGGAACCCACGATAGCAAGACACTGCAGAAGTAGCCTATGGAGGGCGGGTTGACGTACAAGCAGGCGGCGGGCCTGCAGCTCAACCACGAGCAGCCGGGCGAGGCGCTCATCGACGTGCCGGATGAGAAGGGGCGGGTGACGACGAGGCCCTTCAAGGAGTGCCGCGTGGAGCAGATGCGCCAGGCGCTGAAGCTCAAGCGCAAGCCGACCTCCAGCAAGCTCCTGCCGCCGGAGGCAGAGGCGCGGGCCGAGCAGTACCGGCAGGCGGTCGCGGTCCAGTTCCCCAAGGGCAAGGGCACGCGCGTGAAGGTCCTGGCGCGCAACGACAAGGGCTCGGCGGTGCTCGACTTCACGGGCGTTCCCATGGAGAAGGTGGACCAGCTGCTCCAGGCGCTGAAGGCGATGCAGGGGTAGAGGCGGCGGTGGAGCATGGTCCGCGGCCTGAGCCGCGAGGACTGGAAGAGGGACACGGGCAGCGCCGTCACCGGATGCGGACGGCGAGGCCCACGTTCTTTTTGAGGAGCCTACTCATGGAGTAGGCTGCGCGGGTCCCCGGGAGCGCAGCCGGCTTCCTCTCACGAGGCCCCAGCATGGAGCGCGCGCCTGACTTCGAGCTGCACCCAGCCCTGCTTCCCGCAGGCACGGTGGTGGGGCTCTGGCGCGTGGTGGCCTGGGCCGGTCGCGGCGTCCACGGTGCCGTCTATCGCGCGGTCCAGGTGGGCCAGGAGCAGGCACCCGCCGTGGCACTCAAGCTGGCCCTGTTCCCGGAAGATCCCCGCTTCACGCGCGAGGCGGAGCTGCTGTCACGCCTGCGCCACCCGAGCATTCCGCGCCTGTGGGACTCCGGAGCGTGGCAGGTGCCGGGCGGCGCGCTCCATCCGTTCCTCGCCATGGATTGGGTGGACGGAGCGCCTCTCTACGAGCAGGCGTTGTATCCGCGTGCATCTCCGCAAGTGCGGCGGATGCTGGCTCAGCTCGCCCGAGCCCTCCATGAGCTTCACGCCCACGGTGCCGTCCACCGGGACATCAAGGGTGACAACATCCTGGTGCGCTACGCGGATGGCCGAGCGCTGCTCACGGACTTCGGAACGTGCCACTACCCGGGTGCCACCACGCTCACGCCACCTACCGTGCACCCAGGCACTCCCGCCTACCGCTCCCCGGAGGCGTGGTGCGTGGAGTTCAACCGTGCCCGCTCGGTGCAGTACCGCGCTCGAGCGGCCGATGACCTCTTCGCGCTGGGCGTGACGGCGTGCCGGCTCGTCACCGGCGAGTACCCGGAGCTGAGCGCACCCCGGAGGGACGAGCACGGGCTGTGGCACGTGGACTCCGTGATGCTTCCTGCCGCGCTGCGGAGAAAGGGGCGCATCGAGCCGGTGCTGCGCACGTGGGTTCTGCGCCTGCTGTGCCTGCGCCTGTCGTGAGCACGGGAAGCAGGCGAGTTCGGCTCGTCGTGGCGGCGGCGGCGGCGGCAGTACTGGCCGGAGAGGCCACCTGGTATGAGAACCAGCTCTTCCTGCCCAACCGCCGCGGCTTCGCCGAGGAGGTGTACTTCACCCTGTCGCACAGCCCCATCCGCGACGCCGCGCGGCGGAGGCGAAGCGGCAGGCCGCGGCGCCCGCCGAATAGAAGCGCCGCGAGTCTCACGTCTTCATTGGACATCTTCGCCGTGCGGACCGCGCCGGTCGTCTACGGCTCCAGTCAGCCACCCGGCCCCACCACCCCCGCCGGCTCAGGGGTCCTTCCGCTCGGGCCAGAGCTCGTTGGAGAGCGAGACCTGCTTCTTGGGTCTCGAGCCCGTCCAGTCCCCCTTCTTGCCCCACTCGATGCCGATGAGGGGGAACTTCCAGGCCTCCTGCAGCTCCGTCACCACGTCCATCTGGTAGTAGAAGGTCCAGTTGTTCGAGCTGTCGCGCAGGCCCCAGACCACGCCCCGGTTGCTGGCGTTGAGGGACATGTAGAACGCCGGATCGAAGACGGTGACGTCCTTGCCGAGCAGCCCGCGCTGCTGGAGCAGCTCGCGCGCGGCGGTGTACTGCCGGGTGTACTCCGGGTTCTGCTGCTGCTTGATCGTCCGGAGGTCCGAGGAGTTCACGTCGGGGATGACCTCCTTGAAGTTCACGTGGAACACCGTGGGAGTCGCCCGTGGGCCGGCGATCATCACGCAGCACCCGTTCATGGCGGCGGTGATGAAGAGATCCGACTGGAGATCCAGCTTCATGGAGAAGAAGCAGTCCGAGCGCCATGGCAGGAAGAAGCACTTCTTGGCGCCGTTGGCGTCGAGATCGAAGCGCGCCGTCTTGTGCTGCTGCGCGTAGGAGAAGCGCACCTTCCTGAAGCGATCCTCCCCCTCCAGCTTCGTCCAGGGGTACTCGCGCTGGAGGACCTTGAGCCGGCCGTCGCCCGCGTCGCCCGTGTTGCCGGGCATGTCGAGGCGGATCGCCTGACCATTCAGCCAGGTCGAGCCATGCGTCACGAAGTTCAGGAGTGCGTTCGCATGGAAGGAGGCCTCCTGGCGCTCATTCTCTTCGTTCGCCTTGCGATCCTCCTCGATGCACTTCGCGCACCTGCTGCCGACCTTGAACGGGAGCTGGTGCTTCGCGCACTTCGGGCACTCGGAGCAGCTCTCGTTGAGGCACTGCCCCTTGTGGTTCAACGGCATGTTGCAGACCTTGCACTTCATGGCAGCCCTCGGCGCATGGAGCGATCCGGAGATGGAGCGCTCCCCTCCACTGCGGTCTTCATCTACGATAATCGCGCACCCATGCTCGAGAACGCACAACCTTCAGTCCTTGCCGACCGTCCCCAGGTAGGCCGTACCCTCACCTTCCGTATCGCACCCGAGACGGACGTGCTCGGGGCACTGCGCCGTCTCCGCGATGGCATCTCCATGGATTGCGGCGTCATCGGCATTGGCGAGCCGGTGGTGCTGGCGCTCGGGAAGTCGATTCCCGGGCTGCGGACGTTTCCAGCCATGTCCGGTCCGGCCTGCAGCGTCCCGTCGACACAGGAGGCGCTCTGCTTCCTGCTGCGCGGTCCCGATCGCGGCGCCGTGTTCGATCTGACCCAGCACATCCGCGAGCTCGTCGCCGATGCCTTCCTCCTCGTCGACTCGAACGACACCTTCACCTACCGGGAGGGCCGCGACCTGACGCGCTTCGAGGACGGGACCGAGAACCCCCAGGGCGAGCTCGCGGTCCAGTCGGCGATCGTGTCCAAGGGCGAGCACCTGCGTGGCTCGAGCTTCGTCGTCGTCCAGCGGTGGGTGCATGACCTCGCGCGCTTCCGCCGCTTCAGCGAGGAGCGGCGCGAGATGCTGATCGGCCGGCGCGCCGACTCGAACGACGAGATCGAAGAGGCGCCAGAGTCCGCGCACGTGAAGCGGACGGCGCAGGAGAGCTTCGAGCCCCCCGCCTTCATGGTCCGCCGCTCCATGCCCTGGGCGACGGCCACGCAGGAGGGGCTCGAGTTCATCGCCCAGGTCGAGTCCCTCGATCGTTTCGAGATCATGATGCGCCGGATGGTGGGCTCCGAGGACGGCATCGTGGATGGGCTCTTCACGTTCTCGCGGCCCGTCACCGGCGGCTACTACTGGTGCCCACCGGTGGAGAACGGTCGCCTGGACCTCGCGCTGCTCGGCGTTGGCTGACGTGCCCGGTGGGCATCCGACCCAGGAGTGCTAGAGAGAGCGAATGACCGCCAGACACCTGTCCCTCGCGCTCGTGCTCTCCATGCTGCCGGCTTGCAAGAGCCAGAAGGAGGAGCCACCCGCCGCGCCGAAGCCGGCTCCGGCGGCGACGGCATCGGCCACCCCCGCGGAGAAGCCCCGGATCGGGCTCGTGCTGGGGCTGGGGGGCCGCGGCGACCAATCCTTCAACGACTCGGCGCTGCGCGGGCTGGAGCTCTGGGGCGCGGGCCTGAAGTACGAGCAGAACGCTTATAAGGATGCGTCGCCGGAGGAGTTGCAGTCCTCGCTCGGGCCGGAGCTGGCGCGGCACCAGCCGCCCATCACCCCGCTGGGCATCACTCCGTCCATCGTGCAGAGCCGGGTGGCGGAGGACTACGAGCCCAACCTGCAGCTGATGGTGGAGCAGAACGTGTCGCTCATCGTCGCCGTGGGCTTCATGCTGGAGAACGCGGTGGAGACGGTGGCGCAGCGCCACCCCGGCAAGCGGTTCCTCTTCGTGGACAGCCCGCTGATCAACGCGCGGAACGAGCCGTACACGCTGCCCAACGTGCGCTCGGTCATCTATCGCGCCGAGGAGGGCTGCTACCTGGCCGGAGCGCTGGCGGGCCTGGCGACGAAGGGAGGACGGATCGGCTTCGTGGGCGGCATGGAGATTCCACTCGTCAAGCAGTACGAGGCGGGCTTCCGGGCGGGAGTGGCCGCGACCAACCCGAAGGCCACCGTCATCTCCAACTACACCGGCAGCTTCACCAACTTCGCGCTCGGCAAGCAGGTGGGACAGGATCTGCTGGCCAAGAGCACGGACGTCATCTTCGCCGCGGCCGGCGTGGACGGGCTCGGGGCCATCCAGGCCGTCAAGGAGGCGCGGGACGAGGGACGGGAGGTGTTCGTCATCGGGGTGGACTCGGATCAGTTCCACCTGGCACCGAAGGCGATGCTGACCACCGTGCTGAAGCGTGTGGACCTGACGATCTACGAGGGCGTGCGCGACCACCTCCAGGGCCGCTTCCAGGCAGGGCTCCATGTCCAGGGGCTGAAGGAGGGCGGCATTGCCCTGGCCCCGGTCCGGCTGGACTTCCCCGGCAAGGAGGAGGCGCTGCGCAAGGTGGAGGCGCTGAAGGCTCGGATCATCGCGGGGGAGATCCAGATCCCCAAGGACCCGCGCTAGCTCCAGGCGGCCGACGCGGAGAGCCCTCGGCAGGTTTTTGCCGGCCGGCAAACGCCCCCGGCAACTTCTTGCCGGGAGGGGGCCCGAGAGCCGTCCGCGAAGGCTGGATGAGCCAGGGGGGACCACTGGCACACCTCGTGCTCAGGCGCGGAGCTGGCCCGCACGCTTCAGCGGCAGCCAGCTCCTCGGTTTGACGGGAGGTACCCCCATGACCTGCAGACTTCGACTTCCATTCCTGACACTGAGTGCTCTCCTGACGCTGTCCGCGGGCTGCGGCTCGCCCTCCTCCGTTGAACCCGCGCAGGCGCGAGGCCCCGAGGGCGCGCTGCCCTCCGAGGTAGAGCGGGTCATCCAGTCGCTCTCGGAGGTCTCCTCCTCCATCCAGGTCAACCCCTCTCCGGCGTCCGGCGAGACGCAGCAGCGCCCCGCGGTCGCCCAGGGCCAGGGCGTCTATCTCGTCGTCTGGGAGGTGAGCTCCACCGCCACGGGCTCCTCGCCAGACATCGTGGGCGTGCGCGTCCGGGCCTCGGATGGAGCGTTGCTGGACTCCAGCCCGCTGCCCATCGCCACGGGAGCCTCCTCGCAGACCGAGCCCGCCGTGGCCTTCGACGGCACCCACTTCCTGGTCGTCTGGGCGGAGAGCGGTGGAGCGCCCAGCATCCAGGGCAGGCGGGTGAATGCCTCGGATGGATCGCTGGTCGACTCCACGTCCTTCCGCGCCAGCATCTCCAGCTTTCCCGCGGACTATGATCGCGCGTACACCACCCCGTCCGTGGCCTGCAATGGGACGAATTGTCTGGTGTCCTGGTCCTACGCCTGGAGCCCCGCGCCAGGGTACTTGTTCAACCAGCTCTCCGGGACCTTCCTCCGCGCCTCGGATGTGACGCACCTCGACATGTGGCCGCTCTCCTTCTCCTATTCACCCTCGACTGCCGCCCGGGTCGCCTTCTCGAACGGCTACTACATGGCGACGTGGGTGGAAGGCTCGAACCTCAAGGCGCTCGGCATCAACGCTCGCACACGGGGGCATTCGAGCCCCGTCACCGTGTCGACCTCCGCCGATCAGCAGGTTCCCGACGTCGCCGGCCAGGGAGGCGAGTTCCTGGTGACGTGGCTGGAGGCTGGCAACGTCTGGGCGCGGCGGGTGAAGTACAACCATACCTTGCTGGGCTCCGCGAACACCCAGGTGGGGACGAACGCCCTGGCGCCGCCCTCGGTGACGGTGGACGGGGCTGACTATCGTGTCCTCTGGAACAGCCCGCGGAATGGAGTCACCCGAGCGCTCAGCACGCGGGTCTCCGCGCTGGCCGAGCTTGCTCCCAACGCGGAGCTCGGCTTGAGCGAGGCCTCCTCGGCCCGCGGAGCCATCGCCGCGATGGACTCGGGCCGCTACCTGGCCGCCTACGCCACGGACGCGGCGACAGTGGGTCCCCGCGTGAGCGCCAGGCTCGTCACGGAGGGCAGGGTGCACGTCTCTCCAGAGCGCATGGCGGACCCCCTGGTGCCGAGCACCGTTCCCCACTACATGCCCACGGTCGGCGCGGGCAACGGCGTCTACCTGATGGCCTGGTCTCACCCTGTCTCTGGAGGAGGCTTCATCCTGCAGGGCCTCCGCGTCAGTGCTTCGACGGGCCAGGTGCTGGACTCCGTTCCCCTGACGATCAACAGCAGCTCCGGCCCCAACTTTGATCCGGCGGTGGCCTTCGACGGCACGAACTTCCTGGTCGTCTGGGTCTCGTACAATTCGACTCCCACCATCTACGGTGCCCGTGTGCGGGCCTCGGATGGCGCGGTGCTCGATAGCACGCCGTTCCGCATCAGCACCCTGCCCGCAGGGGCTCCCTCGGTCCCGCACGAGGAGCCGGCCCTGGCCTTCGATGGGACGAACTACCTGGTCACCTGGCAAGGGTATGGCTATGACGCCAACGGCGCGTTCGTCTCGGGAGTGTATGGGATTCGAGTGTCTTCGTATGCCACGCTCGTGGACTCCAGCAGCTTCCTCCTCGCGCAGGGCGGCCAGAACAGCCGTGTGGCGTACTCGGACGGCAAGTACCTGGTGACGTGGGAGCGGAACCAGAACATCGAGGCCGCCCGCATCAACGCCTCCACGCGGCAGGTGCTGGACAGCCCGGCCATCTCCCTGGCCGCGAGTCCGGGCAATGAGCGCCTCCCGGCGGTGGCGGGCGAGGGGGGCAGGTTCCTCGTGACGTGGATTGGCGGAGACGACAACCTGTGGGCTCGGCGGGTGAGCGGCCTCGATGGGGCCTTGCTGGACTCGGGAGACATCTCCGTGGGCCCGGCGGCCGTGATGGGGCCCGAGGTGACCTTCGATGGGAGGGACTACTGGATTGGCTGGCAGGGCACCCGCGGCGGGGTGCGCAAGGTGCTCGGCACGCGAGTGACGGCGCTGGGCACCCTGGAGGCTGACTCGGAGGTCGCGCTCTCCACAGTGGATCCCGCCACCAACAATGGGAGCTATCCGCAGGTCCGGGGTGGCATCGCCGCGGCGGGCCCTGGCCACATCCTGAGCACCTACCTCCAGGATGATCCGTCGATCTCCACCTCCTTGTCGACCTTCTACTCCAGCCCCCGGTTCCAGCTCGTGAGCGCGAGCCTCGGGTCCGCGCTCCCGCTCGTCAGTGAGGCTCGTGCGTCCTGGGCGGGCTGCGACTACGCGATCCAGGCCAGGCGGGACGTCGTGAACGAGCCGTATCCGTATCCGCATCAGGTCACCCTCTACCGGCTCTTCGCTCAGGTCTCGGCGGATGCTTCCGGTACCTGCGCGGCGGCGCCGACGAGCACCGCGCTCGGAGAGTCGGAGACCGTGCCGGTGTTGGCCATCGTGGCGAACGGCGCGGGGGTCGCGGTGGGCTATTCCGAAGAGTTCTCCTACAGGTGGGTTGGAAGCCTCAGCAGTGGCTTCGTGGCCCAGCTGAACCCCAGCACCCTGGGCATCGTGAGGCGTCTCGAGCTGGACGCGGGCTCGCTGCCTCCGTCGTGCGCGGCGGGTGGCCCTGGCTCTCTCTCCGTGGGGCAGATCTCCCTCACGAACGGCTCGGACCTGGTCGTCGAGGGCCCCATGGGGGGCAACACCATCACCCTCTCGGGGCTCGGCGCGGGAGTGGACACGAGCACTCCGTGCGACGGGAGCACGGCGCGGGCCACCACCTTCACCGCGACCATCCCCGGGTTCCTCACCAGCCCGCAGGCGCCCACCATCGTCATTCACTGAGAGTCCGGTAGGTTCTCTTTGAGACGCTCGGTGCTCGGGCCCCCCTCCTCGCCGGAGGGGGCTGCTAAGGGAGACGCGGCATGCTCCCTACGGAACGGCTGAACCTGCTCTGGCTCGATGTCTCCCAGAACCCGGATCTGCTCGCCCAGCTTCGAAAGGAGCTGGACGGCCTCTTCCAGTCCTCGCGCTACCAGCGGTGGCTGAAGGAGGACAGCCGGACGCCCTTCACCGTCTCGGGCCTCCAGGCGCTGGAGCAGGTGGGGCTGCTCGTGGACGGCCGCCTGCAGGTGAAGGTGAACCGCATCGGCGACAGGCTCTTCATCACCGATGGCGCCTGGGTCTCGCACCTGATGCGTGTCTTCCCGGATCCCGACGAGTCGCTGCTGCTCCTCGACACCGTCCGGCAGCGAGGGCTGCGGGACTGGGCGAGCTGGGTCATCGATCCTGCGGCTGGCTGTGGGCACACGCCCATCGGCTTCCCGGGCCCGGCGCGGCGGGTGTCCTGCGATGCCAATGCCCGTGCCATCCTCTATGCCTCGCTCAACGCCCGGCTGAACGGGCTGGGGCCCGACCAGTTCACCGCGCTGCTCAACGACATGACCCAGGGCTTCCCGCCCTCCCTGCGCATCGACGGGAACGTCCTGTTCCTGGCCAACGTGCCCTTCGCGCCTTCGCCTCGCCGGGGCGCGCTGGCCTTGAACTCCGCCGGAGGCCGCACGGGCGCGGATCTCCAGCTGGCCTCGTTCCGGCTCGTGCGCCGCTTCCATGACACGTACCGCCTGCCCGTGAAGGCGTGCTTCCTGACGTGGACGGTGGGCTCGCAGGAGCGCGACACGTGGGAGGTGCCCCAGCTCTGCCGCGAGCTCTTCCCGGGACGGAGCCTCCAGTGGTCGATCGTCCAGCACGACTACGACGCCCCGGAGCTGCCCAACCCCGCGCCCGTCACGGACACCTTGCGGTATCTGGCCTCCTCTCAGTACGCCGTCCAACCCGGTGAGCGCGGCGTGGAGGCGGCCTACGCGGAGCTGTCGCGGGAGCTGCTCCAGCAAGGCCACACGCACGTGGCCTACGGGCTGCTGGAGCTGGACTTGAGCTGAGCCCTCCGGGCCTGGATCTTCTTCTGGATGAAGGGGAGCCACTCCGGCCAGAGCTGCGCGGCGACGACGGGGTTCTCCCAGTCATGGCTGCTGATGGTGCCTCGGCATACCGGCGAGCGGCAGAGGCACTGGAAGCTCCAGTCCCGGAAGCCCGAGACCAGCGGGGCATAGTCGATGGTGAGCTCCTCGCCGGGAGCGATGTCCCGCTTGGCCACGTAGACGAGCCCGCCATAGCGCGCCACGTTCGAGGCGCAGTTGTGGTTGAGGAAGAAGATCGGCTCGAGCCGCTCGTAGTCCCTCGGCGCCAGCCAGAGGCCGTCACCGATGAGCGCCACGTAGTTCTTGTCCGACAGCACGTCGTCGATCGCCGAGACGACCACGCCACCGTCCCGGGCGATGGTGGCGCCCCGGGGGATGAACTCCGTGGAGAAGGCTCCGCGAAACCCCTCCGAGATGGTCCGGACCTCGATGGGGTAGTAGTTCTCCGAGGTGGAGGGAGCGAGCTCGTGGCTGTTCTCCAGCTCGTACGGTGACTTGTAGCTCATGCGCGGGGCTCGTCGAGGACCTGGTATTGGATGGGCTTGCAGACGCCGGCGTTGGTCCCCTCATGGGAGCAGGCCGTCAGCCCGACGAGGAGATCCATCTCCGCGCGCAGCAGCACGGAGGCGCCCGCGCGGGACAGCGGCGGCGCGATCTGGATGGCACCCCGGGGGTCCACCGAGACGTTCATGAAGATGTTGAACGTCGTGCCGATGGCGTCCGGCCCGAAGCCGAAGCGTCCCAGGCTGCGGGCCAGGTTCTCGTGGCAGCTCGGGTGGTAGTCCTCGTTGCCCGCGACGATCTGGAACATCCGCAGGCTGCACGGGGGCATGAGCAGGTCATGCCGGCCGCAGCTGTCCTCCACGATGCGCAGCATGGCCTGGCTGCGGTTCGAGTAGAGGACGTGGCCGGTGGTGAGAAAGAGCGTGTCCGCGTAGTCGATGGAGCGGCTGGCGGAGAAGTGCTCGGCCGGGTCCGCCGCCGAGAAGCAGAAGAGATCCGACACCTGGGCGCCCTGGGGATCCACCACGCGCAGCAGCTGTCCGCGCTTCAGCTCGAACGCCACGCCTGTCTGCGCGGGGATGGTCTGGAGCGGCGCTGGCGAGAGCACCCTCACGACGGGTTCTCCGGCGGCTTGAGCCCGTGCTGGAAGGGGCACTTCCACTCGGCAGGGTTGTCCTTGCCCGAGAACTGGATGGCCTCCCACTTGTCCCCGTGCTGCTCGACCATGGGGTTGAGCGAGCCCTGGAACTTCAGCTCGCGCGCGCGGTTGGTCTTCACGGTGGACTCGTAGCGGCCCTCGCGGGAGAGCTGCTCGAACTGGTCATAGAGGTTGAAGACCACCGTGGGGAAGGGGAAGCGCCGCGCCAGCCGGGAGCTGTTCGGGTGCATGCCGACGATGAAGAAGGCCTCGCCGCCGAAGCTCGGGCAGAACCTGGGGTCGGCCGGATCATCGCTGAAGTTCACGTCCCAGCCGGCCGCCGGATCCTGGTGCGAGGAGACATAGGAGATCTCCCGCCACAGCCGCTCCTCGAAGGCCGTCTCGTCGAACTCGCTCTGGCCGGAGAAGAAGGCCCAGAACGTCATGTAGGCGGAGCCGGACTGCTTCTGCTGCTCGCGGAAGTACAGCAGGTCCTCCAGCAGGGCCCGGCTCGAGGCCCCCGAGCCCAGCTCTCCGGGGTAGAGGCCGACGAGGAACTCCTCCAGCTTGTACGAGCGCAGCGCCGGGACGCAGGGGTAGTTCTTGCGCCCCAGCAGCTCGCCGATGGCCGCGTGACACCGGAGCGGGTCCAGGGAGCCCGCGTGCGAGGCAAGCTCGGGCCGAACGCGCTGCAGCTCGTTACCACGAGGCCGGAACAGTGAAGAGGAACAGGTGTGCATGGCGGATGGGGTCGGAACGTAGCCAGCAAACCCCGGGGCGGCAGGCTCGTCGGGCGGGGACAGAGGCCGTTCTCGCGGGGCGTCGCCCAGGCGACAGGCGGAGTGTCCGCGAGTCCTCACCTCCCAGGCTCGACATAAGCTTGGCTCCATGAAGGTCGCCTGCGTGCTGCTGATGGTGGTGCTGTCTGGGGCGGGTCCGGCTTCTGCCTCGCAGAGCCCCGAGTCCACGGACGCGCCTCGTCAGCCCTTGTCCACGCCGCCGCTCGTCCCCGCGAACGACGCTGGCGAGCTCATTCCCCGTCAGGAGTCCTCCCGAAGGAAGGAGCCGGGCTTCTTGTCGCGCGCGGGGATCGGGCTGCTCGGGGGGATGGGAGGAGGCCTGGTGGGAGCAGGGGGAGGCGCGCTGATGGGGCACCTGCTCGCCCAGCCTGCTGGATGTGAGAGGAAGGTGTGTGCCGGAGCTCAGCTCTCGGGGGCCTACGTCGGGGCGCTCTTCGGAGTGCCTGCCGGGACCTACTTCGCGAGCAGGTACTCGGAAGGGCGGGGCTCGTACGTCTCCGCCCTTGCCGGCAGCATGGTGGGGTGGGGTGCAGTGGCGGTTGGCCAGTTCGTCCTCCTCTCCGCCGAGGGCATCAGCGAGGCGGATCCGGACGATGCGTTCCCTCTGGCGGTGCTGCTGACGCTGCCGGCCCTGGGCTCGACGCTGGGCTATCAGCTCTCGCACTCCCTCTCGCCCCAGAGGACCTACGACGATGACGCATGGGTGGTGGGCCGCGTGCTGCTCGAGCTTCTGTTTGGCAGCGTGGGCGGAGCCGCGGGGGCCGTGGGTGGGTTCGTCGGCGGCGTGGGCGCCTCCAACTGCCCGATCAGCGAGTCGTGCATCTCGACCGGGGATGAGCTCATCCTCAACAGCGTCACCTTCGCCAGCCTCACGGTGGGCAGCGTGCTCGGCGTGTATGGGGCTGGGGTGCTGTTTCGCAGCCGCGGAGGCTTCCTGCCAACGCTCGTCGGTGGAGTGCTGGGGGGTGGCATGGGCGGCCTCGTCCTGGCCACGCTCGAGAGCGACTGGTCGGTGCTCGTCATCGCGACGGCTCCCCTGGTGGGCGCCATCATTGGATACGAGGTGTCCAACGCCTTCGCCGAGTCCGAGGCGGCCCCGGCGGTGGGCACGCTCCGTCCAGCGACGAGTCTCGAGGTGCTGCCCGTCGTCGCCGCGACTCCGTCCGGAGGAATCCTCGGCGGAGTCGTGGGGCGGTTCTAGGCCTTGGGGACGATGACTCGCGATTCAATGAGCTTGGAATGGCAAGACCCTGAGCCCAGCCTGGCAGGCAGGACGCACTATCTGTCCCAGCCCTCCTGCTTCAGCAGCGCCGAGACGCGGGAGCGGACGTCATCGCGAATCTCGCGCACACGCTCCACCGGCTTGCCCTTGGGGTCCTCCAGCGGCCAGTCGCCACGCTTCAGCCCAGGCACATACGGGCAGGCGTCCCCGCAGCCCATGGTGATGAGCCACTGAGCGCCCCGGGCCAGCTCGTCCGTGAGGCGCTGGGGCCTGGCCCCCGACAGATCGATGCCCACCTCGGCCATGGCGGCCTGCACCTCGGGATGGACACGCTCCCCCGGCTGGGTGCCCGCGGACACGGCACGTGCCTTGGCGGGGTCCGCCAGCGCGTTGAAGAAGGCCGCCGCCATCTGCGAGCGACCGGCGTTGTGCACGCAGGCGAAGATGACCGTGTTCATGAGGATGGCTCCTGGGAAGCGGTGTGGGGCTACGGAGAGACCTTGCCCGGCTCGGACGGGGGCGCCTGGCCCTCGAAGCGGCGGGGCAGGACGGCGTCAGGGGCTTCAGGGAAGAGCCGACGCTTGAGCCCCAGCGAGAGGTAGACGAGCGCGATGAGGGCGGGCACCTCGATGAGCGGACCGACCACGCCCGCCAGCGCCTCCCCCGAGGCCATGCCGAACACGCCGACCGCCACCGCGATGGCCAGCTCGAAGTTGTTGCCCGCCGCCGTGAAGGAGAGCGACGCCGTCTCCTCGTAGCTGAAGCCCAGCCGGCGCGAGAGGAAGAAGGCGCTGGTGAACATGACGACGAAGTAGACGAGCAGCGGCAGGGAGATGCGCACCACGTCCAGCGGCAGGCGGGTGATCTTCTCTCCCTGCATCGCGAACATCAGGACGATGGTGTAGAGCAGGCCGAGCAGCGCGGTGGGGCCGAGGCGCGGCAGGAAGCGCTGCTCGTACCACTGCTCGCCCTTGAGGCGGGTGAGCCCGATGCGCGTCAGCGCGCCAGCCACCAGCGGCACGCCCAGGAAGATGAGCACGCTCCTGGCGATGCTCCCCATGGACACGTCGAAGGCGGTAACATCCGCGCCGAGCCAGCCCGGGATGACGGTGAGGAAGAGCCAGCCCAGCACCGAGTAGAAGAGGATCTGGAAGACGGAGTTGAGCGCCACCAGCACGGCGGCTACCTCGTTGCTGCCGCAAGCCAGCATGTTCCAGATGAGGACCATGGCGATGCAGCGGGCCAGGCCGATGAGCACCAGGCCATTGCGGTAGTGCGGCAGGTCCGGGAGGAAGAGCCAGGCCAGCGCGAACATCAGCACCGGCCCCACCACCCAGTTGAGCACCAGCGAGGTGGTGAAGAGCCTGCCGCGCGTGCGCAGCCGGCCCAGCTCTCCGTAGCGCACCTTCGCGAGCACCGGGTACATCATCCACAAGAGGCCGATGGCGATGGGCAGCGAGACGGTGTCCAGCTTCACCGTGTCCAGCCGGGCGCCCAGGTCCGGGAAGGCGCGGCCGAGGCCGATTCCCAGTCCCATGGCGGCGAAGATCCACACCGGCAGGAACCGGTCGATGACGGAGAGCTTCTTGACGATGCTGGGGGAAGGGGCGGTGGCGGTCATGGGAAGGAAGGCGGGAGGAGGGGAGAGGGCCGGGTGCTACTTGCAGGCGTTGGGACCACGGCTCTTGAGGAGGCGCTCGACGTCCTCGCGGAGCACCTCGCGCCTGGTGAAGGCGGCGACCAGGGCCTTGAGCTGCGCCTTGCACAGCTCGTCCAGCTGGGGGGCCAGCCGGTAGTAGACCCAGCTTGCGTCCCGGCGGGCCTCGACGACGCCGGCGTTCTTCAGCACGGCGAGCTGGCGGGAGGTGTTCGATTGCGTCAGCTGGAGGGCGGACTCGAAGTGGCAGACGCACAGCTCCCCGTGGCTGAGCAGCGCGACCATGCGCAGGCGCGTCTCGTCCCCCAGCGCCTTGAAGAGCCGGGAGGCGAAGCGGACATCCAGGGACTTGATGGCGGCCGACATGACGGAATTACGATATTGGAATGTCATGGTTCCGCAAGCCCCGTCTCCGTGACGGTTGTGTGACAGGCCCCCGAGTGGGCAGGCGCCTGGGGAGGTGACCGTGGTGGGCTCCGCTCGGAAGGAGGGCTCCGGCCACCGGGCCGCGGGCGCTTCACGCGGGCCTGGAAAGCCGACTACGCTTCGGGCCCGTGACCCCTTACACGGTGCTGCACCTCGCGCTCGCGGGAGCGTTCTGCGTTCTCGCGCTGCTGCACTTCGTGACGTGGATGGCGGTGAGGACCCAGCGGGTTCAGCTCTGGCTCGCCTCGAGCTTCCTCGGGTTCGCGGTGCTGAGCCTCACCACCGGCCTCACCAGCGACGAAGCCAGCTCGATGATCTCCGACACTCGCCCCTGGCTCCTGCTGGGCGTGCTCCCGTCGGTCCCGCTGCCCTACACGCTGCTGCGGGCGGCCTGGTCGCTGCTGGACGTGCCGCTCACGCTGTGGAGGCGCGTGATGCTGGGGGTGGCCCTCGTGCTGGGCGGGGTTCGCGTGCTGGATGTGTCCTGGTCCCTCTTCAGGCTGCCCGCGACGGGGATGACCGCGGAGACGCTCTCGCAGACCACCGCGGGCCTGAGCCTGCCGCTGTTCTGGCTCCTGGCCACCTGCGTGACGGGGCTCTGGGCCGTGGAGGCGGTACGGCTGCTGAGGCGCCGGGGCGCGATGGCCGTGGCGGTGCTCGGCGCGGCCCTGGTCGCGCTCGCGCTCCTGGGCCGTGAGCTCGCCATCGATCTGGGGTGGCTCCCGGGGCCCTCGCTCTTCGTGCTCGTGGGGCTGCCCTTCCTGATGCTCGCCTCCGCCTCGCTGGCCATCCTCACCGCGCGCTCCCTGCGAGGCGCGGACCTGGGCACCGGCATCCATCGCTACCGCCGGCTGCTCCAGCTCGGCCGGGGCGGCATGGGAGAAGTGTGGCTGGCGGTGCGGACCGGGCGCGCGGGGTTTCATCGGCTGGTGGTCCTCAAGCGGATGCTCGAGGACGAGCAGGAGGACCTGACCGTCCAGGTCCAGCGCTTCATCGGTGAGGCGCGGACCTCCGCGCGCCTGCATCACCCGAACATCGTCTCGGTCCACGATCTCGGGCAGATCGACGGCGCGTGGTTCATCGTCATGGAGTACCTGAGCGGTGTGAGCGTGTTCGAGCTCTTCCGGCGCGTCGCCCAGGGAGGCAGGCTGCCGCTCGAGGTGATCGTCGAGATCGGCCAGCAGGCCCTGCGCGGGCTGGCCTACGCGCACGAGCATGGCGTCATCCACCGCGACATCAGCGCGGACAACCTGTTCGTGTCCTTCGATGGCGTGGTGAAGGTGGTCGACTTCGGGATCGCCCACCGCTCCGGGGAAGCCCAGGAGCGCACCGCCCCGAGAGCCGCCGCGCCCGTCGACACGCGGCTCACGCAGGCAGGGCTCGTCATCGGAAAGGCCGCGTACATGCCTCCCGAGCGGCTCGAAGGGGCGGATGCGACCGTGTCCGGCGATCTCTTCGCGCTGGGCTGCGTGCTCCATGAGCTGCTGTTCGGCGAGCTTCCCGACGTGGCGACTCATGGCAACGCGCTGCCGAGCCTGGAACGTCGCGACGCGCCCGCCGCGTATCAGCTGCTCCGAGGAGTTCTCGAGACCGCGCTCCACCCACAGGCGGAGCAGCGCTTCGCCGACGCGAGGGCCTTCCTGCTTGGGCTCGAGCAGGTCCGGCATGCGCTACCGGCGGTCGAGCTCGCGACCTGGTTGCGCGAGAACTTCGCGGACCGGTGGGCGCGCGAGCGGGCGCTGCTGGAGCTCAGCGATCCGACGCCCGAGGAGGTGGAAGCGCTGCGCACGGGCGAGCTGCCCAAGTCCCCCGCCGCGGCGGCGGAGACCACGCGGCTCGTCGCGCCGCGAGCCGCACCCGGGCCCGTGGCGGAGCAGGAGACGCAGCTCAAGCCGCGAGGCCAGCAGCGCTGAGCGCCGCCGGCAGGCGCAGCCTCGCCACTAGAGAGCGGGGCAGGTGGGACCCAGGGGGCGTTCCGGCTCGAAGTGGAACACGAGCTGGTGCCCCCTTCCTCGTGGACCGGGCCCCTGCCTGTCGGCCGGACTGGTTGCGAACTGGTATGACAAGCATACCAGTCGGCGGAGTTCTCGCCCGACACGGACGAGTGGCACAGCCAGGAGCGAGGGGGCCTCAGGTGACGCAGTCCTCGTCATGCTCCTACAATGAGCAGGGAGGGGGCCCGCGGCCCTCCGTCCGAGTGCGACATGGCCTGTGCTGTGATCTCGATACTGCTGGTCGCCACCGTGGTGGTGTGGCCGATGCTTCTCGACGGATACGAGAAGCAGCCCAGGTGGCGCTGGGGAGAGGGGGGCCGTGGGCAGCCCGTATCCCTTCGGAGCCGATGGATCATCGGCTCCTGTCTCGTGGCCCTCCCCCTGCTCCTCATCCCCGAGGTCAGGGAGCTGATTCCCGTGCGGCTGCGGTTGGCCCCCGTGCAGGGCCTCGTGGTGGTGTTCCTGATGCTCCTGCTGGCCGTATGGCTCGTCCAGCGGCTCCCGCTCATTCCCAGGCGGCGACGCCCTTCCTCGCTCAGCCGTGGCGAGCAGCGCCAGCTACGGCGGGAGAGGAAGGAGCAGCGGCTGCGCCGGGCCCAGGCGCGTCGGAACGGCTAATTCCGTACCCTACGGGGAGGGGCCCCCGGTCATCCTCTATCCCACGCAGGAGAGGGAGCAGTGGGTCCGGGTGACGTTCGAGGCCTTTGATTCGCTCCGGGTGTGTCGCGGCGAGTATGTGCCCTATGAATATGAGGACGAGGAGTACTCCGGCGTGTTCCTCGTCGAGAACTCCGCGTGGCTCCAGGAGCGGCACGCCTACGAGGCGAAGCACTGCCGCCGCTCATGCGAGTTCGGCGGGGATGTGGACGAGATGCTGACGGACTTCAAGCTGTTCGCGCGAGGAGTGTGGTTCGAGGCGTCACGGAGGCGGTTCGTGCTCGGAGCCAGGCCCAAGGCGCACCCGCTGGCGGAGCTGCCGGAGTCCCGCACGACACAGCGCTTCACGGTGGCGGGAATCACCTGTCAGGTGCGGACCGATCCCCGTCCGCTGGAGGAACTCGTGAAGGGGGCACGGTACTGCTCGCAGCCGCTGTTCCACTTCGCGCTCGAGTTGGAGGGCCGGCCCAGGGTCTCCAGGAGCGTGGTCCTCCGGGAACGGGGCCCTGGGGCGCGGCCCGAGCCCTGGGGCTGAGCTTCCTCGGGCTGTGGCGGAACCGGCTCGAATCAGCTACGCCTGCCAGCGGCCAACCCATGCCCAACCCTCCTATCGTCCTTGCTGGTGCCACGGGTGATCTCGGCGGACGCATCGCGCGCGAATTGACCCAACGCGGTGCCTCCGTTCGGGCGCTCGTGCGTCCAGGAACCCCCGCCGAGCGGACCGAGGCGCTGCGAAAGCACGGCGTCTCGATCTCCGAGGTGAACCTCGCCGATGCGACCAGTGTCGCTCGCGCCTGCGAAGGCGCCCCGTGTGTCGTCTCCGCGCTCTCCGGACTGCGCGAGGTGATCATCGATG
Source organism: Hyalangium gracile (assembly GCF_020103725.1). Lineage (NCBI taxonomy): Bacteria > Pseudomonadati > Myxococcota > Myxococcia > Myxococcales > Archangiaceae > Hyalangium > Hyalangium gracile. Next base: position 356,790 of record NZ_JAHXBG010000006.1, read on the forward strand.
CCCAGGGCGTGCTGCTCGAGGGCGCCGTCAAGGCCGGGGTGCCGCGCTTCATTCCCTCCGACTTCTCGATCGACTTCACCCGGCTGCCTGCTGGCTCGAACCGCAACCTCGACCTGCGCCGGGAGTTTCATACGCGGCTGGAGCGCGCGCCCATCGCGGCCACGTCCATCTTCAACGGGATGTTCACGGATCTGCTCGTCGGTCCCGCGCCGATGATCCTCTTCCGGTTCCACCGGGTGCTGTTCTGGGGGAGCGCGGAGCAGCGGCTGCCCTTCACGACCATCCAGGACACCGCGGCGTTCACGGCGCTGGCCGCGATGGACTCCCAGACGCCCCGTGTGCTGCGCGTCGCGGGCGATGTGCTCGATGCGCGGGGGCTGGCCGCGGTGGCGACCGAGGTGACCGGCGAGCGCTTCCAGCCGCTGCGAGCCGGAGGGCTCGGGCGCCTGGGTGCGATGATCCGTGTGATGCGCATCCTCGGCCCTGGGCGCCACGGCGTGTTTCCGCCGTGGCAGGGGATGCAGTACATGCACAACATGTTCAGCGGCCTTGCTCCCATCGAGCCGCTGGACAACGAGCGCTATCCCGGTCTGCGCTGGACCTCCGTCCGCGACGTGCTCGCCGAGAACGAGCCGAGGCGGCGCAGGGCAGGGGGGAAGGCTCGAGCGTAGTGCGCCCGAGGTGCCGACGCCGGGCCTGGTGCCTTCCTCTCTCAGCAGTGGCGAGCGGCGCCAACCGCGACGGGAGAGGAAGCAGCAGCGGCTGCGCCGGACCCAGTCGCGCCGGAACGGCTAATCCGGGCTCACCGGTTCACATGGCCGTCGTAGAGGTTGATGTCGATGTGCTCCGCCGTGATGTCGCCGTCGAAGTGCGTGTAGCGGATTGGCGCGTGTCGTCGGACGTGTTGGCGCATGAGGCAATGGTCGTGACGGCCGTGAGACATCGGGCTCGCTCGAGTGCTGCTCTCCGCACACTCAGGCGGCCGGAGCGTCACGTGGAGAGGAGGGAATCATCTCCCATCGGGCAGGATCCGCGCCGCTATGGATGCCATCACTTCCTGCCGCTCCTTCCTGCGTGCCATGCCGTGGGGCATGGCTGCGCTGCTTGCACCGCTCGCCCAGGCCTGGCCAGGCGAGGAGGCGCCCACGGCGGCTTCCCAGCCGGCGCAGCCCGCCGAGTCCCCGCCGCCGCCCGCTTCCGACAGTCCAGCGACGAGGATTCGCTGGCGGCCCGGCAAGGGCTTGGAGATCAACAGCGAGGATGAGCGCTTCCGGCTGGTGACGCGGCTGCGCGGGCAGTTCCTCTACCAGGCGGAGGACACGCCCGCGGAGGACGAGGGGCGTACGTTCGAGCACGGCTTCATGCTCCGCCGCGCCCGGGTGGCCTTCTCCGGCTTCATGTTCGGGGAGCACAACACGTTCAAGCTGGAGCTGGCCTTCTCGCCGAGAGACATTGGCTTCACGGACCTGTCGGGCGACGAGAGTCCGCCCCAGACGAACCGCGACAACGTCGCGACGCTGTCGCCGCTGCTCGAGCTGTACATGGAGTTCGACCACCTGCGCGACCTGACGCTCCGGGTGGGGCAGTACAAGGTGCCCTTCAACCGCCAGCGGGTCATCTCATCGGGGGACCTGATGCTCGTGGATCGCTCCATCGTGAACAGCGAGTTCAACCTGGACCGGGACATTGGAGTGGACCTGCGCTCCGAGGACCTCTTCGGTCTGGGGCTGCTCCGGTACTACGCGGGCGTCTTCATTGGAGGAGGGCACAGCTACAACGCCATCGCGGCGCCGGGGCTGATGGCGCTGGCCCGGGTGGAGGTGCTCCCCTTCGGAAGCTTCGAGGACTACAGCGAGGCGGACCTGAAGCGCTCCGAGAAGCCGGGCCTGTCGCTCGGAGCGGCCTTCGCGCACCTGGAGAAGGCCCGTGCCACGCGGGGCATTCTCGGACGCGCTCCGCGAGACGACGGGACGACCGACTACGACGTGTTCACCGTGGATGCGATGTTCAAATGGCGGGGGTTCTCCGCCCAGTCGGAGTTCAGCTCCCGCCGTGGCAGCCGCAACGCGGGGGATGCGGTGGATGACGAAGGAGCCCCGGTGCCCACCGAGGCCGCGCGCAACGGCTACGGCTGGTTCCTCCAGGCGGGCTACCTGCTCCCGAGGATCGACCTGGAGTTCTCGGCCCGCTATTCCCTCGTTCGGGGCAGCGGCGACGACACCAGCCTCTCCCACGCGAACGAGGCCGGCGTGGGCGTGAGCTACTACTTCCACGAGCACTCCTTCAAGCTGCAGGGCGACGTGTTCCGGATCTGGGAGCCGGGCTCGGGCGAGCGCGACAATCAGTTCCGCGTCCAGCTGCAGACCGCGTTCTGACCCCGTGTCTTGACTCGGTACGCCATTTCACAGAGGGTCCTGGCATGCGGATCAAGAAGCCCTACTCCGAGGAAGACAGGAAGATCACGGAGAAGATCTACACCTACTGCCTGATGGAGAACCTGGATGACTTGTGGGTGGAGGAAGATCAGCACGAGAACTTCAAGATGCTTCTGGAGATAGAAGGCCTCGCGCGTCATCCCTTGAAGGGCGCGTCGGTGCTGGACGTGGGCTGTGGCACGGGGGATCTCGTCGCGGTGCTCGAGCCGTACGAGGTGGGCGAGTACCTGGGGATCGACATCGTCGAGCCTTCCATCGGGCTCGCTCGTGTGAAGCATCCCCATCGCGTGTTCGAGCGAGCGGACTTCCTCGCGGTGGAGCTGAAGCAGAAGTACGACTTCGTCTTCGGGTCAGGGACGCTCGCCCTGAGGCTTGAAACGGATAACCACGTCATCATGGAGGCCTTGATCGACAAGATGTGGGAGGCAGCTCGCGTTGGCGTGGCATTCAACTTCCTGGTGCCGAAGCATGAGGGACAGACGGATGACTCGCTCTTTCTCTATGACCTGGACAGAGTCTTGTCGTTCTGCGGAAAGGTGACAGCCGGGGCACGGATGGAGCACCGGATGAACCATGCCGGGCCTGAAGGGCTGTTCCAGCAGGCTCACGTCTATCTTTACGGCAAGTCCTGAGCGCATCACGCCCACGAGGCGAAGCATCGCCAGGGGCGGACCGATGAACGTGTGGGGCCCGGGGGCCACAGGGTGTGGGGTGGGCCCTCCTTGATTCCACGCGCAGGGTGCGCCTCATGGGCCATGTTCCCAGGAGCGCCCGCGCAAACGCCCCATGGCATGTGACTTGCCTTGGGGTCGCACCTGCTTCCGTGCCGTTCAGCGCCTTCCAGGGAGTGGTGCATGCCCGCAGTCAGTCCTCGCCGACGTTCATCCTCTTGGGTCCTCATCCTGTCGCTCTCCGTCGCGGGAGTGCTCGCTGGCTGCGGGTCGTCGGAGCCACCCGATGAGACTCCTTCACCCGACGCGGGGAGTCCTCCAACCGACGGGGGGATTCCAACCGACGGGGGAGCTCCAACCGACGGCGGGTATCCACCCCCACCGCCCCCTCCGTTCACCTGGGGCACTGGCACGGACACCGGCACGCTCTCGGGCAACGTGTGGACCCCTGGGCGTGACGCGACAGGGCTCGTGAACGAGGTGTCGTGGGCCATCGTCCCCAAGGGGCGGTGGATCGAGGTGGCTGGCACGCCGCTCACCTCGCTCGATGCGGCGATCAAGGCGGCGATCCCTGGCTTCCGGGACCTCGGTTCCCTGGGGCTGGCCGGCGTCATCAACGCCTACTCCGGCGTGGGGGTCGACGCGCCTCGCGCCCGCTGGTGGGCCTTCGGCGGCGGGCACAACGACAGCACCAACAACGGCCTCTACCGCTTCGACATGGCGACGATGCGCTGGAGCATCGAGCAGCTCCCCGACAACCCGGCGAACTGGGCGGGAGTCCCCTGGGGGATCACCTACAGCTCCTACCCGCCCGCCATGGACTACGCCAAGGCCCACCCGGACAGCGACGTCTTCTCCGATGAGTTCTTCGATCCGGCCCGGCCCGCCGCGTCCACCGGCCACCCGGTGGCTCGCCACACGTACAACGGCATCGTCTACAACCCGGACCTCCAGGAGGTGGCCTTTGGCATCCGGCGGATGTGGCGCTACAGCCTGGTCACCCACTCCTGGAAACGCCACAACCCCTTCAACACTCCGGGAGCCACCTACAGCGGGGAGACCGGTTACGGCGGCGCGCTGGGCTGGACGTTCTGGGACGAGGTGAACCACCGTTATCTGTTTGGTCCCACGGAGAACTACAACTATTCGAGGTGGTGGTCCTTCGACACCGACGACCAGACCTGGAACTGGGAGGTGATCACTCCCCCCGCCTGGTCCTTCGCCCAGATGGTCCGGGTCGGTCGCAAGCTGGTGAGTTTCCCCTATCCGGATCCGAGGCACGTGTCCTTCCCTCCGAGGCTGGTCACGTACGACATGGACACGACGAAGTGGGAGTACCTTCTCCTGGGGAGCACCCTCGAGGAGTCACGCATCAACAAGAGCGATGACTTCGAGGGGATGATCTTCACCTACGTCCCGTCGCTCCAGCGCTACATCGCCGCGTTCCCGTATGACCGCGATGGGGATGGCACGTTCGAGTACCGGACCTTCAAGATCGACCTGAGCGACCTCAAGCTCATCGAGGCTCCGGAGTACGAGGCCGGCGCCTTCGGCGGGTGGCACAACCTCGTCAAGAACCGCTTCTTCTACCTGGCCACGCACGACGCTCTCGTCTACGTGCGCAAGGGAGAAGAGAACCTGCGCGTCTTCCGGCTCCCCTGAGCGCCCGCGGCGCGCGAGGAGCCTACCTGGCGCGCCGAATCATCTCGTAGGCGGCATTGATGGTCCGCGTCTCCTCCTCGGCCACCTCCTTGAGCTTCTTGCCAAGGTTCGCCACCCGGTCAGGGTGGTACTCCAACGCCCGCGTCTTCCAGGCGGTGCGGACATCCTGGCTCGAGGCGTCCGGACCCACTCCCAGCACGTCGTACGGATTGAGCCTGGCGGGGGAGGTGGGCAAGCCGGGTGCTTGCCTGCCACTGCCGCCACGGGCGTTGTCCGCCAGCGTCTTCAGCCGCTTGACGAACTCCTGGCGGAGCCGCTGCTTACGCTCGTCGGCCCGGGCGCGAACCATGAGCCGGCTCAGGGTGTCCACCAGAGGACCCTCACCCGTGCTGTCCGGGTGGGACTCGCGCCACACGGCCCGCGCGCCCTTGAAGATGACCGGCTCGTCCGGGCCCAGCTGCTCGGCCCAGGCCCCACTGAGCCGCTCCAGACAGGTCTGGAGCGCCCACGGAGAGGCCACCGCCATTCCGATGCTCTCGCCCACGTACTGGATGCAGCTGACCAACTCCCGCGGAAACACCGAGGCGGCCTTGCCAGGGTGCACCACGCACAGGTGGGACCTCTCGAGGAACCACCTCAGGGCTGCTGTACTCTCACAGTAGATGATGGCGGCCATGGGCGGTGGACCGTGGGAGACCTGTGCTACAGGGCACAACAGCCCTGTGGCGCGATTAGACTTGCGCGGCGGAGCGCGTCAAGAAACTGGCCGCCTGCCTCACATGGGGGAGCCCCGGTAGGCCCCCCTGTTTTCCACCTCACGAAAAAATTCTTCGTCCATTTCCGGGTCCCCGAGCATTTGAGGACATGAGTCACCGCAAGGGTGCGGGTGGAGGGGGCATTCGAGATGCGCGCGCGTTCGAAGGCGAGGCGTTGGGGTGGGGGGCGGGAGGCGGTAGGGGTGGGAGGGCGACGCGGGTGGGTGCTGGCGGCGCTGGCGCTCGCGGCCTGTGGAGGGGGAGCGCTCTCCACGCCCGCCGAGGAACCGGTCCCCATCATCGTGCCAGACGTGGTGCCAGACGTGGAGACGCCGACAGTTCCCGGCCCGGAGGGGACGGTCGATGGCCCCACCCAGCCTCCCCCCGACTCAGGGGCACCCGAGCCAGCGCCGGAGCCGGAGCCCAAGCCGCCACACAGCCCCGTGTCGCGGAGTGCCTGGTGGCGGGCCTCCTTCTACGCGGGGGTTGCGCCGGCGGGCCTGGCCGTGGGCGACTTCAACCATGACGGCGCTCCCGATGTCGCCATCAATGGGAGCGGCCGCAACTACACCAGCGAGTATGTCTCCCGAGTGGGTGAGTTCCTCGTGTTGCTCAACGACGGGACTGGCGAGCTCTCGACGGTGTCGGGCTGGCGCCGGACGAGCAGCCTGTTGGCGCCCCTCGTGGTCGCGGACGTCAACGGGGATGGCCAGCTGGATGCGCTCGGGGGAGGCCCCTATGGCGCCTTTGTGTTGCTCGGTCGGGGAGATGGCGGCTTCGCCCCTGATGCCTGGGGCATGGGCTCATCCATCGTCTCCAGTCTCGGAGTCTGGACGAGCGGCACTGGGACACCGCTGCTCTGGTCCCTGCACAGCTACGACGCCATCGACATGATGACTCCGGGGGGCTTCTACCTGCGCGAGGGGAACAGTGACGGGGGCTCCAGGTCTCGTCACCTCTCGTATCCCGATGGGCAGCGGGTCGTTGAACCGATGAGCGAGGGCCTGGTGGCCGTGGTGGCGGACTTCAACGAAGACGGGCTCATGGATGTCGTGTTCAGCCATGCGCTCTCCACGCCAGGCGGGCCCTCGCAGATCTTCATCGGAGATGTTCTCTCCCACGTCAGCGCTGGCGGGCTCCTTCCGTTGAGCCATGCCTTTCAGCAGATGGAGACCGCGGACCTCGATGGGGATGGCCATCAGGATCTGCTCGCCCTGGCGGGGGACACCGTCTGGGGCTTCCTCGGAGATGGCCACGGTGGCTTCTCCGTGGCGTCGTCGCTGCGGCTCGACTCGGCTCCCCAGCGCCTGGCCGTCACCCACCTGGACAAGGACGGCGTCCCCGACGCAGTGGCCGTGCACTCCCAGCAAGGGGCGGTGTCCCTCCTGCGAGGTCTGGGAGATGGGAGGTTCGTCGAGCATGGCGAGCTGGCCGTGGGCCGGACTCCGACCGCCGCGATCGCCGCGGACCTGGATGGAGACGGTACTCCGGAGCTCCTGGTCACCGAGGCGGATGACAATGCCGTGTCCGTGTATGCGATCCCCGCGCGGTCCGTGCATGAGCCGAGAGCTCCCTTCACCTGCGCCCTGTCCTCGCAGCCCGAGCAGTCCGACCCGCTTCCGCCTGTCTCTCCGGTGATGACCTGGGAGACGGGAGGCGTCGGCACGGAGGTCGTGGCCGTGGGGGACTTCGATGGGGACGGGCGGAAGGACTTCGCCCTCGCGGAGCCCTCGGAGGGAGTGCGCATCGTCGGAAATCCCCTGGGTGCGCCGCTGAGCTGGCGCGTTCCCGCCGGACCGATGCAGTACCTCGCGGCCGGGGACTTCGACGGAGACGGGAGGGAGGACCTCGCTTTCAGTTCCTACACCGATGAGGCCGGCATCCTCTGGAACGACCCGGCGGAGGAGCCCTTCAGCTCCGCGCAGATCCTCAAGCGGGGCGAGGGAGGCGGAGGCATCGTGGCCGCGGACTTCAACCGCGACGGGCACGAAGAGCTGGTGGTGACGTTCAAGGGCCCCTGCATCGGCTCGGCGAACCTGTTCACGCATCAGGGCAACCGTCAGTTCCGTGCCCAGGCCATGAGTGACTTCAACCCCGAGCCCGATGACAGGTGCTACGGGCACCGCTCTCCGGTGGCTGGTGATTTCAATGGGGATGGCACGCTGGACTTCGCGGACGTGACGCTGGGAATCAACCTCCAGCCCATTGCTCCGGACGGCACGTTGCTGCCCGGCCATGGATTCCAGGCGGACTACGCCTACTCCATCTCGTTCGAGGCCGTGGACGCGGACGGGAACGGAACCCTGGACATGGTCTACAAGCGGCCCGGCAGCCAGAGCGTGACGTTCTTCCTGGGGGATGGGCATGGCACGCTGCAGGCGCCATGGGCCTGCTCGTTGCCCACGGTGGACTCGGTGCTGACGCTGGAGGACCTGAATGCCGATGGCCTCGCGGACCTGACGGGGACGACGGAGAACGGCACCCGGTTGTGGGTGTTGCCGGGAGCCGGCGGGGGGAAGTGGGGCCAGCCGAGGACCTACTCCGTGGACGGGCCTGTCAGCTGGGTCAAGTCCGTGGATGTGCTCGGAGATGCTCGGCCCGAGCTCGTCGTGCTCTCCCAGTCTGGCCGGCTCCACGTGTTTCCCAAGCCAGCGCCGTGACTGCTGGAGGTGCCGACAAGGGCCCCGGACGGGGTGGCTCAGCCCGGCTCGTGCTGGCGGCGGTACTCGCCGGGGGTGGTGCCCGTCCAGCGGCGGAAGGCTCGGTAGAAGGCGCTCAGCTCCGTGAAGCCGGCGGCGAACGCCACCTCGATGATCTCCATGCGGCTCCGGGCGATGAACTGCTGCGCCACCTCGCGCTTCACCTCATCGAGAAGCCGCGTGAAGGAGGTGCCCTCCTGCTGGAGCTCGCGCTGAAGGGTGCGCGGGCTCGCCTTCAGCTCCGCCGCGGTCTCCTCGAGCGTGGCGCGCCCCTCCGGGAGTAGATCGAGCAGCACGGTCCGGACCCGGTCGCAGGCGCTCCGCGAGCCCATCCTGTGCAGCATCTCGTTGGCGTGGCGCTGGAGGACCTCGAGGAGGAAGGGGTCCGGCTCGCGCAGCGGCAGGTCGAGCACCGAGGCGGGAAGGACGAACTCGTCATGGGGGCAGCCGAAGCGCACCGGAGCTCCCAGGATGCGCTCGCGCTCGGCCCGCGGCTCGATGGGAGGATGGCTGAAGCGCACCTCCAGCGCTCGCCAGGGCGCCACGGTGGCCTCGCGGGCGGTGCGCAGCAGGCTGCCCGCGTAGAACTCGGACCCCTGGGGATTCATCGGAGGGGAGGGGGGGCGGACCCGCCAACGCACGAACGCCTGCGAGCCGCGCACCTCGAGCTCCGTCTCCTGGCTGTCGTTGGTCAGCGGGAGGTAGCGGATGATGCGCTCGAAGGCCGAGCGCAGCGTCGGGCTGGCGCGGAACAGGTACACCTTGACGCCGTGAGCCGTGCTGCGGATGCGCTCGGTGAGGTGGAGGCCGATCGTGGGATCGCCCGTCATGCGCTCCAGCTCGCGGAAGAGGGTCATCGCGACGGCGACCGGGAGGCGGCCGTCCCTCTCCTGAAGCGCTTCCGGCGTGACGCCAATCGCGCCCAGGAGCGCCTCCCGCGAGATGCCCATCTCCTCGGCCGCATCCACCACCGTGGCAATCGCCTGAGCCGCGATCGAGCCTCTGCGCATGGCTGGTCACTATATCGAGGGTGTGCTCCGGCCGGCTTCGTCCCCGGCGGAGCACTCCGACACCCCTGGAGGGCAGGAAGAATCCAGCCTGCCTGTCCGAGGTGGACTCAGCGTCCGCCCGCCGTCGGCTCGCCGTTGAGGTACGTCTGGACTACCCGGATCTTGCTGATCTTCGTCGGGTCTCCACCCCGGCTCGGGTCGAAGTCGAGCGGGTTGGCGTCGAGCACGACGAAGTCCGCGATCTTGCCCTGCTCGATGCTCCCGAGCCACGCGTCCAGCTCATGTTGCCGCGCCGGCTCCAGGGTGATGGCCCGCAGCGCCTCCTGGACGGTGGCGACATGCTCTGGACCGAGTACGAAGGACTTCTCGAGCGCGGGATAGGCCCAGGTGCGCCGGGTGACGGCCTGCTCGACGTACCAGAGCGGGCGCGGCGGCGTCACGAACGAGTCGCTGTGCAGCGAGAACGGGACGCCATACTGGCGATCGAAGCCGACCGGGTCGATGTTCCGCGCCGCGTCCTCGCCGAGCATCCCCACGAAGGCGTTGCCCCAGTAGGCGACGTGGCCGATGAGGTGGGTCACCCGGGCATCGAGCGGGGGCGTCTTCTTGCCGTCCTTCGCCACGTAGCTCCCATTGCGCAGGCCGGCGATGCGCTGGGTGGTGTCCAGGGCTCCCACCGTGTCGTGGATGAACAGCACCCGGTGCGGATTCTGGGCCTCCTGCTGAAGGCTCGCGAACGCATCGATGGCCCACTGGATGGCCTCGTTGCCGTTGGCGTGCACCTGGAAGCGCCACTCCTTCGCCAACCACAGCGGCCGGAGCTGGTCGGCGACGTCCGCGGGGCCCTTGTAGTTGGCCCGCCCCTCCTCCGAGCCCGCGCAGTGCCCCGGAGACTGATAGCGGTACGGGAGCTGGAGCTTGGCCGTGCACCCCTGGGTCGAGCCGTCCACCCACAGCTTGATGCTGCCCGCCCCGAGCCACTTCGGCAGCTTGCAGGAAGCGTCCCGCTGGGGGTCGCAGGCGGGCCCCGTGGGCCGCAGCAGCTCACGCTTCTCCTTGGCGTCATATGCGGCCTGGTAGAAGACGACACCGGTCATTCGCATCGGGAACGCCGGATCCTCCGCGAGGAGCTTCGCCGCCTCGAGCTGCTGCTTGCTCATCAGTCCACCTTCGGAGAGGGTGGTGAGCCCCGCCTCGCGCATCTCCTGGATGGTCCGCTTCATGCTCGCGGTGGACTCCGCGATGAGCCTGCGCGGGTCGGACTCGAGCAGCGCGAGCGGGGTGAGGCTCTTGCCCATCGCCTGAAGGAACGGCTTGAATCCAGCCTCCTCACGGATGAGCCCGGTGAACTGCCCGTCCTTGCCCTTCACCCACTCTCCACCGGTTGCCGCCATGGAGGCGGGAGGGCACTCCTGGTGCTCCTTCTTCAAGGAGGCGCACGTGACGTCGATGGCCTTCTGGTTCACGTAGGCCAGGTGACCCGACTGATCCACGATGAAGACCGGGCGGTCCGCGCTCACGCAGGCAGCCAGATACTTCTTCGGCAGGTCCGCGAAGGACGGAGTCGTCTGCTGTCCTGCGCAGGGGGACGGGCTGAACTGCTGCCGCGAGGGGTCCAGGTTCACCCCGAGCAGGAACTCGTCGGAGGGCGCCTTGGCGGAGGCAGCGGGCTGCATCGTCTGGAGCGCCTCGAGCAGCTCGTTCTTGCAGCTCGACGGGTTCGCGGAGGAGTAGGGGCCCGGCAGGCACGGAGCCAGATCATGGAGGCCGGCCATGTCCTGGATCAGCGTCATGAGGGTGTGCATGTGCGGCTCGATGAAGCCGGGCAGCAGCACCTGCTGCGGCTCCAGGCGGACGATCTTCATGCCCTGGCCCCGCGGCGCCTGGAGGAGCTCCTTCTCCGTGCCCACCTCGAGGATGCGCCCCTTGCTGTCCACCGAGACGGCTTCGGCGATCGTCCCCTGGTCGTCCATGGTGAGGATCTTCCCGATGAAGACGGTAACGGAGGACTCCGGGGAGGGACGGCCTCCGCCTCCCGTCGTGGCGCAGGCGCAGAGCAGCCCGAGCCCGAGCCCGAGCAACACCGAGGGCCAGGGCAGGTGACGGAGAGGGAAGGCGCTTCGGGGTGAGCGTCGCGGCACGGGGTACCTCCTGGGGGGCAGGGCGGAGTCAACGCCGGGATGGGGACGTCCCGGCGAGTCATATCAAGCGTGCCATGGCAGGGGAGTGAACGCGTTCACTCGATGCCGGTGAGCCCGCTCACAGCGCCGGCCGGCTGGCTCAGCCCTGGCCCGAGCCCGCGGGATCCGTCGAGAGCAGGCTGTAGACACGAAGGCTGATGTAGTGACCGTCCTTGATCTCGCAGTCGCGCAGGGTGCCCTCGTAGCGGAACCCCATGCGCTCCAGGAGCCGATTGCTGGCGGTGTTTCCTTCCTCCACCAGCGCCTCGATGCGGTGGATGCCCTTCTCCCGTCGCATGTAGTGAAGCAGGGCGGGCATCGCTTCCGTGATGATGCCCTGCCCCCAGAAGCGCGGGAGCAGCCAGTAGCCGATCTCGGCTTTCTTGTGCTGGGCTTGATGATGGTTGTACCCGATTGCGCCCAGGGGTTCCTGGCTCTGCCTGCTGACGATCTTCCACCACTGCCCGGTCCCCTCCCGCTCCAGGGTCTCGTAGAAGTCCATCTGGGCCTTGGTGGCTTCGAGTGAATCGTACCGGACCCCGTAGAAGGGAATCACCCGCGGGTGGCTCAGGCCTTCGAAGATGAAGGGCTGGTCCCCTGGCTCAATCCGCTGCAGGGTGAAGCGGTCCGTCGTGAGGGGTGAGGGCATCACCTGGCACTGAACCACACGAGGTGCGGGTGTCCAAGCCTCCCGCTACCAGCTGGGGGTGGAGTCCCGCAGCCGCGCGGCCAGACGAGTGAAGCGCTTCTGGGTCTCCCCGTTGCGCACCGCGAGCCCCAGCGCCTTCCTGCTCCCCACGAGCACCACCAGCTTCCTGCCTCGCGTCACCCCGGTGTAGAGCAGGTTGCGCTGCAGCAGCGTGTAGTGCTGCGTGTGCAGGGGCAGCACCACACACGGGTACTCGCTGCCTTGCGACTTGTGCACACTGGTGGCGTAGGCGAGCACCAGCTCGTCCAGGTCCGCCCACGCGTAGACCACCCGCCGCCCGTCGTAGCGCACCACCAGCTCCTGCTCCTCCCGATCGATGGCCTCCACCCGCCCGATGTCTCCGTTGAAGACGCCGAGCTCGTAGTTGTTGCGCACCTGCATTACCTTGTCGCCCACCCGGAACGTCCGGTTGCCCCGGGAGAGCTCCTCCCCGGAAGGGTTCAGGTGCTCCTGAAGCGTGGCGTTGAGGTTCGCGGTGCCGATGAGGCCCCGGTTCATCGGCACGAGCACCTGCACCTCGTCCACCGGGTGCAGCCCGAAGCGGCGCGGAATGCGCTCCTTCACCAGCGTCTTGAGGGCCGCGAGGATGGCCTCGGGCTCCTCCTTCTCGATGAAGTAGAAGTCGGCCAGCGCGTCCGCGGGGGGCACCTGGGGCAGCTCCCCCTGGTTGATGCGGTGGGCGTTGGTGATGATGAGGCTCTCCTGGGCCTGGCGGAAGATGTGCTTCAGCCGCACCACTGGCACGTGCCCGGAGGCGATGATGTCCTGGAGGACGCTGCCCGGGCCCACGCTCGGCAGCTGGTCCACATCCCCCACCAGCAGCAGCTGACAGTGGGGCGGCAGCGCCTTGAGCACGTTGAGCATGAGCAAGGTGTCCACCATGGACACCTCGTCGAGCACCAGCACATCGGCCTGGAGCGGGTTGTGCCGATCGCGCTGGAAGCTGTGGGTGCGCGGGTTGTACTCGAGCAGCCGGTGGATGGTCTCCGCCTCTCGCCCCGTCGTCTCCCCCAGCCGCTTGGCCGCGCGCCCGGTGGGAGCAGACAGCAGGATCCGGCGCTCCTTCTTCTCCAGGATGGAGAGGATGACGTTGACCAGCGTCGTCTTCCCGGTGCCCGGGCCGCCGGTGATGACGAGCACCTTGGACACCATCGCCTGTCGCACGGCCTCCTTCTGCTCGGGGGCGAGCGAGAGGCCCTGGTGGCCCTCGGCCCAGGCGATGGCTCGCTCCACGTCCACCTCCAGGGGACGGGCGGGCCAGGCGCACAGCGCCTTGAGGAGGTTGGCGACACCGATCTCCGAGACGTGGAGGGCCTTCAGGTACACCGCCTCGCACGCATCCTCGGGGCGGGGGAGGGCCAGGGCACTGGCCTTCTCCACGGCGATGTACTCGGCGGCGTCCAGCCGGGTGATGGCCGCCTCCACGAGCGGGGGCGGTACCTCCAGCAGCTCCACGGTGCGCGCGGTGAGCTCGTCGCGCGGCGCGTAGAGGTGGCCGTCCTCGGAGAACTCGCGCAGCACGTGCAGCACCCCTGCCTCGGCGCGCTTGGGCGAGTCGGAGGGCACGCCGAGCGAGCGGGCGATGCGGTCGGCGGTGAGGAAGCCGATGCCGTACACGTCGATGGCCAGCCGGTAGGGGTTCTCGCGCACGACGTCGATGGCTCGGGCGCCGTACTGCTTGTAGACCTTCACCGCGAAGCTGGCGGGTACTTCGTGGGACTGCAGGAAGACCATCACCTGGCGGATGTCACGCTGCTCGGCCCAGGTGTCGCGCAGGAGCTTGCGGCGCTTCTCCCCGAAGCCCTTCACCTCCGCCAGCCGCTCGGGCTTCGAGTCGATGATGTCGAGCGTCTCCAGGCCGAAGTGCTCCACCAGGCGGCGAGCCATGGCCGGGCCCACGCCCTTGACCAGGCCGCTGCCGAGGTACTTCTCGATGCCCACCAGCGTCGCCGGCTTCACCGTGGAGAAGGAGCTGACGCGGAACTGCTCGCCGTACTTGCGGTCGTGCACCCACTGGCCTGTGAGGCGCAGGGACTCCCCGGGCTGGACGCCCAGGAGGTTTCCCACGGCGGTGATGGGCTCCTTGCGTCCGGAGAGCACCACCCTCACCACGCTCCAGCCGGCCTCCTCGTTGGAGTAGGTGACGCGCTCGAGGCTTCCCTCCAGGGTGGTGGGAGGGCGCTCGTCGCGGCCTGAGGGGCTGCCTTCGCGCGTGGCGGGCAGGCGGCCTCCCCCGTCGGCGGCGGAGCCCGAGGAGGGACGGGAGGCGGACATGACGCGGAGGTTATCAGGGAGCTGGCCTCGAGGCAGCGGAAGGCCAGGAGCCGTTGAAGGGCCGCACGCCTGGGAGCCGGCCGAGCAGGAGGACCTACTTATCAGCGTCGAGGACGACCGAGACGAGGCAGGCCTTGGCGGTGCGCGAGAAGCCCAGACGGAGGCTGCCCCAGGGCTGGGAGTAGCTCAGATAGATTGGAGAGTCCGGGGGCTGGTGGGGCGTGGGAACGGAGAGCTCCGGGGAAGGCCCGAAGTGGTGCCGTGCTTGCTCCTGGGTCACACACGTGGAGGGGGCGATCTCGAACAGAAGCAAGCCATCCTTGCGGTGGGACTTGGAGGTTGGCACACGCAGCTCGACGTTGTGGAGGGGCGCTTTCGCCGTGTCCTTCGCACGGTAGACCGTGAAGTAGGCATTGGAGACAGAGACCTCGGGCTTGAGAGAGGTCGCCATGAGCCGGTCCACCTCTTCGAGCTTGAAGGGGCGGCTTGCGGCCAGGGTGGAGATCAGCGCCAGGATCGTGGATGAGGTCATCATGACTAGGACAAGGTCTCCAATGTAGCGCCGGTAGGAGGAGGCAGACCATCAACCCTCGAGATTTCTGGGCTTCTCGGGATGGAGGCGGCGGGAATCGAACCCGCCGCTCGGAGTTTCTGGCGAGCGCGATCCCACTCTGGTCGAGCGCCGTTTCCGTAAGACTGCAATGCTGGGGGAGGCGAGCGATGTGGGGCACGGCCTGCTCCGGCACGTGGAGCGGGCCTTTACCTGGTACCTGGCGTGCGGAGTATTGGCGCACGGCTTCGCGCAGGTGTGTTGTGAGAGGCTCAAGTGGGCGTTGCCTGGGTAGCTGCCGGCGGGCCCTTCCCGTCAGGATCCCACACGTACTCCTCGGTGGGAGTCAGCTTCAGGTTCGTGAAGCCGTGCCGCTGGACGAACTCGGCGAAGCGCTCGGAGACAACAAGACTGCCCCGCTTGCCGCGAGGCCGGAACACGTCCTCCCCTTGCCAGGTGCCCGGCTCCAGGGCAAAGCCGTGAACGGAATCCACTCCAGCGGAGCGACACTCGGGGCAGGTGATGGGCTCTGATCGGCGGATACGGCTCCGTGCCGCATCCACGGCGCCCTGTCCGAAGCAGGCCGTGACGGCGAAGTAGGAGGGTACGGCATGTGGCGAGGGCCCCTTGCGCTTCCTGCGCACGCGCACCATCTCTACGGGGTTGAAGCCCAGCAGACCTGTCAATCCTTCTGCCCGGAATGCCTGGGCGAAGCGCTCGGAGATGAGCACCTCATATCCGGGCCCTGCTACGAAGTCCCCTGGCACCTGACCATGGAGTTCCAAGGCGACGCGGTAGGGGGGCAGCCACGTCAGCATTCCCATGTGCTCGCCACACCGTGGGCAATGGGGGGCATCCCCGAGATTGACGGGATCGACATCATCGAACTGTGTGTCGTAAGCCCCCCACACGTTCGGTTCCAGCACGAAGAAGCGCGGATCAGGTGGCAGGTCCGAAGCCATTGGGAAACCTCTCGAGTGTATCCTCGCGGCCGTAGATCTCGCGCAGCTTGCTCATGAACTGCTCCGGCGTCGCCTTCTCATGCTCCCTGAGCCACATCATGACTTCCAGGTCCACGTCGCGGTGCCATTTCTGGTAGCCGCAGTGTGACTCCTTGTTCTTCGCCTTGGCCACGAAGCGCTTGTCCCGAGGCTCGTACAATCCACGAAGGGTCTTGTGCCGTTCCAACGCCTTGGCGATTGGCCGGGAGATCACGTGGTGGTTTTGCCCCTTGCAGTCGGGGGCTCGGGCGCGGCTTCCTCTTCAGCTTCGGCGGCGTCGGCCTCTGGTGCGTCCTCCTTCTCTCGCGCTGCTTCGTCCGCGGCCCTGAGCACCTCTCGCTGCGGGGCTGCCTGAGGCCCCGAGCTCGCCTGCGGCTCGTCCCCCGCCCACAGGCCCAACTCCCCCACGGGCTCAGTGCTCACGAGCCGCACCCAGCTTCCTCCGCTTGCTCCAGTGAGAGTCGCCCAAGGGGGCTGCGCCGCCTGCCCTCGTTGCTCTACTTGGGAGCGGCGGGAATCGAACCCGCTGACAGGTGATGCGCAAGCAGCCGTTGCCTGTCAGGCTTCCTCGTCGGGCAGGAGTGTGAGGAGTAGCTCATCATCAGGGCCCAGCGGGCGCCAACCGGGCGACGGTGGCGTGGCGAGGAGCGCTGCCGCTACCTGTCTTGCGCGTTCCTGATGAGCTTCCGGAGTGTAGGCAATCCACGCGCTGAGCGCCTTGGCAACCTGGAAACGGTTCGCGTCGTCCAGCGGCCAGGGCCGGGCTCTGCTCCTCCAGCCCCGGCTCCGCTCCCGCTCGAGACTGGTATGACAAGCGGACCAGTTCGGTCCGGTCCCGCCCGGTATGGTCTCCTCTTCGGGGACATTCCTGAAAAATCAGGCGTTGTCCACCTCTCCTGCGGCCGTATCCTCTTGCGACGACTCCGGGAGGTCTGCTCTCGTTGCTTTTCGATCCTCGAGACCCTTGCGGTTGAGGAGCGGCCAGCCATACCTCATGCGCCAGGCCATTTCGACAGCCACTCTCGATCGCGCATGCTTGGTGACTAGCTCCTTGAACACGCGCTTTTCATCATTGGCCAGAACCTCGATGGCATCGATCATTTCGATGTGGAATATACACACGGACCAGCGGTGTTTCCGCACGAGGTCAGGGTAGAGGTTGAGACCGATGGAATAAGGGCCCTGATCCGTGGTCGCCGTATGATTCCTCAATCGGGAGAAGACTGTTTCGTGCGTCCCGTTATAGACCACTCGGAATTGCGTATCGGGGATGCTACACAAGATTTCTGGCGGCAATGTGCCCACGTTGAATGAGGCAGCCTGGGTAATATCAAGCGCTTTCTGGCATTCTCTGATTTTCGTTTGGGCGCGGAGTGTATCCAGGGAGGCATTTGTCAGAATCCAATACCAACCACCCTTGTTGCACCATCGGTTCGGAGCTTTTCTTTCTACCCACTCCTTTGTGAACATGTCGGCGGGACAAGGTTGATTGGATTCAAAATCAATCAAAAACGAGTGATTCCATGCCAGTTCGGCATATTCAATCAGGCTCTTCATGTATATTGGGCCGCTCCGTTCCTCGGATTTTCATGGGCAAGACAGCCCTTTTATAACCTGCTGAGAAGCTACCGCGGAATGCGCGCCCTGCGGTTGCGGAGCTCCCCAAGCGTGGGCAGGGCCGAAGCCGGAAGAGGCCAGAGAGCCGCCTGAGGCGGCAACAAGGCTGGAGCCGGCCAACCCTCGGTGCTCCTATCCTCTTCGCATACGACGCGCGAGCGGTGTCTCGCCGGTCTCTCTCCGGAAGATGCGTCGGAACGCGGCCGGGTCTGCGTAGCCGACACGAGCAGCGACGTCCTCCACCGAGTGCTGCGTGGTCTCGAGCAGGTGCACCGCCTGGGCCACCCGCAGGCGTTGTGCGAAGTGCCGCGGAGTCGTCCCCAGCGCCTTCTCCACCTTCCGAGCCAGCGTGCGTGGCGAGGTGGCGGTGGCGCGAGCCATCTCGTGAAGCGTGAGCTGTCGTTCGATGTGGGAGGTGACGAAGTCCTCGATCTTGCGAATGACCGGGTCCGAGCTGCCGAGGTGCTCCATCACCATGTAGCGAGACTGCGAAGCGCGCTCGTCCAGGACGAGATACCTGGCAACCGTGTGCGCAAGCGAGGGACTCAGGGTCGAGGCCAATATCGCCAGCATGAGGTCGGCGTGTGCGAACGCGGAGCCGGCCGTGAAGACTCCTCCTGACTCGACCACCATCCGATCCGTGCGCAAGCCCACTCGCGGGAAGCGCTGGGCGAAGGTGGGGCCCAGCCACCAGGTCGTCGTCGCCTGCCGACCGTCGAGCACTCGCGAAGCCCCGAGAACGAAGGTCGCCGAGCAGGACGCGGCAACGAGCACGCCCTTCGCCGCTGCGCGCGCAATGAGCTCGACGCCGCTCGCGATGTCCGGGCGGTCGAGCCCGGCGGCGATCGCGGGCGCCGTCGTCATCCCAAGCCCCGGCAACACCAGCACGTCGCCCGCGCCCAGTCCTCGCAGACTCAACGCGCTGTCCACCGCCAGCGTGCGCCTGGCCGCCGTGCGAACCGGCTTGCCGTCCATGGAGACGATCCGCTGGAGAGGCGCCATGCGGCCCCTGGGGAGAGCGACGAGCCCTGCCCGAACGACGCGCGCCGCGGCGCCCACGATGTCGAGGGCAACGCCCACCGGGCCATCGGCGACGCCGTCGAAGACCAGGTGAGTGACGGTCGAAGGCATCTGGCAAGAATAGACCGAACAATGGCGTTCCTGCCACCTGGTCATGGGCCCCGGCCCCCCTCATGCTGTCGAGCATGACCAAGCAACCCACCCGCCCCACAGGCCTGGAAGACGATCCGCTCGACGACTTCGAGCGCCGCGCGATCACCCTGCTCGGTGACACCAAGGGTGTCTACGTCGCGGGCACCGGGCCCGCGGTGATTGTCATGGCCGAGATGCCAGGCATCAGCCCGCATGTCGCTCGCTTCAGCCGCTGGGTTCGGGACGCGGGCTTTACCGTCTACATGCCCTCTCTGTTCGGGCGCGACGGCGCCTTCCCGCACGCGGAGGAAGGCGCGGCGGTGCTCCAGCGCGCCTGTGTCAGCGCCGAGTTCCGTGCGTTCGCCGCCAACGCATCGAGCCCCGTCACACGGTGGCTGCGCGCCCTGGCGAGCCTCGCGCACGAGCAGTGCGGCGGTCGGGGCGTGGGCGCCATCGGGATGTGCTTCACCGGCAACTTCGCGCTCTCGATGATGCTCGAGCCTTCGCTGCTCGCTCCGGTGGTGTGCCAGCCGTCGCTGCCGTTGAACGATCCGGCGGGAATCCAGATCTCACCGGACGAGCTGGCGACTGTGAAGGCGCGTCTCGAGCGCGAGGACCTGACGGTCCTCGGCTATCGCTTCGAGGGAGATCGGTTCTGCACGGCGCAGCGGTTCGCGGCCTACGCCCAGGCGCTCGGGGACCGATTCGTCGCGAACGTGCTCCCAGGCGAGGCGGCGAACCCTGATCCGCCGCCGTTCTTCAAGCACGTCGTCGGTTGCCCTCACAGCGTGGTCACGGCACATCTGATCGATGCCGCAGGCGAGCCGACCCTTGCCGCGCGGGACGAAATCCTGTCGTTCTTTGCGCGTCGGCTGGCCCTTGAAGCGGACCTCGGCAGGAGTCGAGGAGGGGGATGACGCGCCTGGTCAGCACGAGGAGAGCACGCTGGCGTACACTGCTTCTCCCGGAGGCAACATGCGTCACAAGAGACTTCGTCGGTGGCCCGCTCGTGCGGTCGTGTCGCTGGTCGCGGGGTTCGTGCTCGCTGGCTCGATGGGCTGCTCGGATGGCGTGGAGGTGCCCAACCCGCTGACCAATCCCAAGGACGGTCCGCCCGCCGGCAATCCGAACGCGGAGGCCACGTGCGGCGTCCCGGCTGAGGCGGGCCTCGCCGACGTCTCCAAGCCCACGACGATCGTCGGTACGGGAACTCCTGCGAGCTGCACCAGTGAGGCCTTCATCGCGGCCGTGGCCAAGGGCGGAGTCATCACGTTCGACTGCGGGCCGGAGCCGGTCACCATCACGCTCGACAGGACCGCGAAGATCTTCAACGACAAGGGGCCGGAGATCGTCATCGACGGCAAAGGGCTGGTGACGCTCAGCGGAGCGGGCAAGCACCGCATCCTCTACATGAACACCTGCGACAAGGCGCAGGTGTGGACGACCTCCCACTGCCAGAACCAGGATCATCCCCGACTGACGCTCCAGAACCTGACGTTCGTGGACGCCAACTCCAAATCCGAGAGCGAGTTCGACGGAGGCGGCGCGGTCTGGGTGCGGGGTGGGCGCTTGAAGGTGATCAACTCCCGCTTCTTCAACAGCGTGTGCGCCGATACCGGGCCCGATGTCGGTGGCGGCGCCATTCGCGCGTTCAGCCAGTACGAGGGACTCCCCGTCTACGTGGTGAACAGCACCTTCGGCGGCAAGCCGGGCTATGGCGGAGCCTGCTCCAACGGCGGCGGCCTCAGCAGCATCGGAGTGTCATGGACCGTCATCAACAGCCTGTTCTCCCACAACCGGGCCGTGGGCAACGGCGCGAATCCACCCAAGGACGGCACTCCGGGCGGGGGCAGCGGCGGGGCGATCTACAACGATGGCAACGAGATGACGCTGTCCCTGTGCGGCACTCGCATCGAGAACAACGAGGTCAACGCTCACGGCAGTGCCATCTTCTTCGTCAGCAACGATCACTCGGGCGACATCCGCATCGATCGCTCGGTGATCAAGAACAACACCGGCGGCTCGTGGTACGTGACGTATCCGCAGATCTCGAATCACTCGGATACGCCCATCGTGGTGACGAACTCCACGATTGAGTAGTGCCCCACTTTCTCCCATGCGCGTGCCATCGGGTACCATCAAGCCATGAAGGAACTCCTCGGCGGGCCGTTTCCGCCGGACACCCTGCCTGGTGCGCTCAGCGACGATGCGCGAGCCGAATGCGTGCGGCGAGCCAAGGGCAAGCCGGGGCAGACGGTCGAGCCGGGCCTGTTTCCGAGAGCCGAGGCGAAGGTGGCAAGGCTGCTGCTCGCCGCCGCCGGATACTGGGAGCCGAACGAGCTCCTTGCGCTCGCGTATGCGTGCGACAGCTCCGAGCGGAGCCACTTCAAGAAGAGCTACCACGCGCACGATGCTTTCGCGTGCGCGCTCGTGCACCCGAGGATCAGCCCTGAGGAACGGGCGCGCCTGATCACCGTCGTGCTCGCGCCGGACAAGTCCCTGAGGGTCGGGTGGCGCTCGCGCAAGAGCACGAAGGAT
The DNA here is from genome assembly GCF_020103725.1 of Hyalangium gracile. NCBI lineage: Bacteria > Pseudomonadati > Myxococcota > Myxococcia > Myxococcales > Archangiaceae > Hyalangium > Hyalangium gracile. The sequence continues at coordinate 378,043 of NZ_JAHXBG010000006.1, forward strand.
GCCGAGGCGTGCGAGGAGAGCGGCTACGTCTTCTTCAGGGCTCGGTGCTACGCCCCCGCATTGAAATCCCGCCGCAAGCCTCCCCCCACCTCCGCGCCTTCGGACTTCCGATAGGCGTTGTCCAGTACCAGGAGGCGCTGATCGGCCAGTGACGGTGCTCGACATCACGAGCATCCCGGTGCGACAGGTACCCACGCTGCTCAATGCGCTGGCGGCTGTGGTTCCTCCCGAGTTCGAGGTGGAGCCGGTTCCGCCTGTGCAGCACACGGCGTGAGGCATGACACAGTCATGGACCGCGCCCCTGAGTGAGAGAGGCGCGCGGTGCTGCGGTAGCAGGCAGGTTCCTTGCCTTCACAGGTCGCTAGGTGGAGGCGGCGGGAATCGAACCCGCCACCGAAGGTGAACTTTCGCCCGCCTTGGACAAGGCCTGGGGCATCAGGGCCTGGCAAGGAAGGTCCGCAGCGCGCCCAGGTACTCCTCACGGTTGGCAGGGAGGATGGAGTTGTGATCGCCGCGGGGGAGGAGCCGGAGCGTCTTGTCGGCTCCCGCGGCCCAGGCATGGTTGCGTCGGGCGTGGGAGGCGTCGACCAGGCTGTCATGCTCGGCGTGGAGCACGAGCAGTGGCCCCGGGTAGCGGCTGAGCTTCTGCTGATGATCGAGGAGTCGTCTGGCTTCGCTGGTCATCGCCTCGAGCGTAGTGCCGATCTCCTGAGGCTGGACCCGAAGGAGGATGCGCTCCAGCGGATCAGCGATCCCGCTCTCGAGGATCAGCCCCGCGATGCGGGGGTGGCGCGCCGCGAGCTCGATGGCGTAGATGGAGCCCACCGAGCGACCGAAGACGACGAGGCGCTCTTCCGGGAGGCCCAAGGCTCGGAAGAGAGGCTCGGTGTCCTCCAGCATCCGGGCCAGGGACGGAGTCCCCGTCGAACCGCCATAGCCGCGGTACTCCGCCAGGAAGACGTTCACGCCCATCGAGAGAAACATCTCGACGAAGTCGGGCACGTAGTCGTCCACCACCTCGCCGTTGCCGTGGAAGTGGAGCAGTGTCCTGGCCCCGGGGTGCCGCTCGGCTCGGTAGCAGACCAGCCTGGCTTCGCCGCAATCCACGAGGAAGGGAGCCGGTGGCTGCTGGCGCCGTGGAAAGAAGTAGCGTTGGTTGATCAGGGGATGATCCAGCAGCATGGGGTTACCTCGCGTCTCCCGGACCATCATAGTGGCGTCCCGATGGCCAGGTGGCTCGTCGCTTCCGGAGGTGGGCGGGTGGACCGCTCCCGCATCCAGGGCTGCATCGTGGGGCTCGCCATGGGAGACGCCATTGAAGCCCACCGCATCGAAGGGCACCCCAGAGAAGCGGTACGGAGCGGCTCCCCAATTTGTTTTTCGTCGGGTGGGACGAAATTCCCCAGGTCTCGTCCTAGGGGAAGAACCGAAATGGACGCTGGCGCCAGGCGCTGGCGTTCACCCACCTACGGAGACAATCGTGACGAAGAGACCTTCGTGTTCCCGGGTCCTGCCGTTGTTGGCCCTCACGGCCATGACGCTGGGGGCCTCCAGCGCCATGGCGGCCGAGCGCATGAACCCGGCGGATCTGCGCCGCATCCAGAAGGCGCGTGAGCGCCTGGTCCCCGCCGTCGAGAGGGAGTTCGGGGCCAAGGCCCGGTTCGTCCAGCTCTTCGGCCAGGGCCGCGGCATGCTGGCCGGGGTCGTCGCGGAGATCCCCGAGCAGCCCCTGGGGACGGACGATCTGCCGCTGCTGGCCATCGTCCAGTATGACGAGACGACCGGCGCCGTGAGCGTGGTGGATCGCGAGTTCAAGTACCGCGAGGCGCGCTCGGTGGGCGTCAACGTGGCCCTGCTGGACGGGCAGGGCACCCTGCGCCTGCGAGACCGTGGCGGTCGTGAGCGGGTGCTGGCTCGGGGAGTGGGTGGCGATCTGTTCCCCACGGCGAAGGGGGACGCGCTGGTGGCCACCATGCAGGCCACCGGCACCGAGACGCATGAGACGTCCGTGGCCCTCATCGACCTCAAGGGCAACGTGAAGGTGCTGGCGGACGGGCCTGGCGTGGACGCGGCGCCCTCCATCTCGCCGGACGGCAAGACGGTGGTCTTCGTGTCGGGCCGGACCACCGTGGCTTCCTTCTACGTCACGACGGTAGAGGGCGAGGAGCCCCGCCAGTTGACGAATGTCGGGCTGGAGAACTGGATGCTGTTCGAGGGCGTTCCGGCCAGCTTCGTCCCCCCGCCCGTCTCGAGTCACCACATGGAGTGGGTGAGCGAGGACGTGCTTCGTTACAACGCGGGCGGCGGCGCGTTCTGGACGATCAACGTGCGCACGGGGCAGGCGGCGGCGGACGTGGGAGGTGACAAGTGATGAGCCCGATGATGAAGAAGCTCACCGTCTCGATGGTGTTCGCGCTGCTGGCCGTTCCGGCGGTCTCCTCGGCGCAGACGTACTTCCGCTTTCCCGCCTCTCAGCTCGCGGACCAGTGCGGCAATGGGGGCTGCGTGGTCAGCGCGTACAAGGACTACGGTGGCCGGGACTATGCCTGTGGCGGCGTCCGCTACAGCGGCCACACGGGCACGGACTACGCCCTGGTGGGCGGGTTCAGCAAGATGGACTACGGCGTGTGGGCCATGAACGCCGCCAGTGGCGTCATCGAGTCCTCGGTGGATGGCTACTTCGACCGCTGCAACTACTGGGATCAGGGCAACCCGTACGCCGCTTGCGGCCTCTACACCGCCAACTACATCATCATGAGGCACGCGGATGGCTCCAAGACCAAGTACTGGCACTTGAAGGCATACACGCAGCAGTTCGCTCGGAATACCTCCCTGTCCTGCGCCTACTGGATCGCGCGGGTGGGCTCCTCCGGCGCCTCCACCGGGCCGCACCTGCACTTCGAGTACTGGGTGCCCAACTACGGCATCGATGATCCGTACGGAGGCCCGTGCGGCACGCCCTATACGCGGTGGACTTCGCAGGGGGCGTATCGCGGCCTGCCCGGAATCGCCTGCCAGTAGCAGGCCTGGCTCCTCAATCCGTCAGGAGCTGGCGGAGGCTGACATCGAGCTGGCTGCTCACCAGGCGCAGCATGCTGTCCAGCTCGTCGGGCGTCAGCCCCAGCCGTGACGTCAGCTCCTCGCGGGTGAGCGCCAGCAGCCGCTCGCGAGCACGGGCCACCCAGCGCGCCACGGTGGAGCGGGGCGCCTGGTAGGTGGCGGCCACCGAGTCCATGGACAGGCCGTGCACGTGGTGCAGCCGCAGCAGGTTGCGCTCCCGGGCCTCCAGCCTGCCCAGCGCGGCGCGGAACGCCACGCGGAAGTCCTCCTGGTGCCGCTCGCGGATGAAGGCCAGCTCCGGGTCCGCGCCCAGTCGCTCCGCCAGCTCCGCCGGGGCCTCCCCCACGGGCTGCTCGCGCGGCGCGGCGCGCTGCTGGTCGATGTGGAGCCGCAGCGCCACCGCCCGGACCCACTGCTCCAGCGGACCACGCCCGGAATACGAGGCCAGCTTGGGCGCTACCCCGTCCACTGGGACGAGCAGCCGCTGGCTCAACGCCTGCCGCAGCTCGTCCACGAGGGAGGGCGCCTCGCGCGGCAGCCACGTCCCCACCTGGGACAGTACGTGCGCGTCGAGCGCCTCGAGTGCCCGCGCGTCCCCTCGCACGCAGGCGAAGGCGAGGAAGAGCTCCCCGGCGCGCAGGCTCGCGAGCACCTCGCCGGCCTCGCCCGTGGAGGGCAGCCGCTCGGCCACGTATGCCAGGAAGGCCCCCGCATCCATGTCCACCCTCGGCCACGCCTCGCGTGCCTCCCGCACCAGGCCCGCGAGCGCTTGCTCCAGGCCCGCATGGGCTCGCAGCGCCGGGACGAGCGCCCGCGGCGCCCGCGACAGGAAGGACTCGGTCTGCTCGGACTTCAAGAAGCACCTCCACCGACGAGCCCGCCCTCGCGGACGGGAGTGAGACACGACGCCCGGCTCAGGGAGGGCCGTGCGCCTCCAGCCAGGCCTGCACCTCTCGCGCTCGGGCCGTGTAGGCGGGCGCGCCTCGGGCGTAGGCCTCCTGGGCCTCTCGCGCCAGGGCGAGCGCCCGGGGCCGCTCCCCGCTCGTTGGCCAGAGGACGCGAGCGAGCGCGAAGCGCGCACGAGCCCGCTCCGGCGGGGCCAGCTCCACCCTCGCGGAGAGCGCCACCGCCCGCTCCAGCGGCTCGCGGGCCTCGCGCAGCTGGCCGCCCTCCACCAGCGCCTCGCCCAGCAGCCCGAGCGTCTGCGCCACCCGGGGGTGCTCCGCCCCGAGCGCCTGCTCACGCACCTCCAGCGCCCGCCGCAGGTGGGCGAGCGCCGGCTTCACCCTGCGCAGGTGCAGCTCCACCTCCCCCAGGTTGTACAGCGCGCTGGCCACCTTCGGGTGGTTGGGGCCGAGCGTGGCCTCCCACAGCGCGCGCGCCGCCTCGAAGTGGGCGCGCGCCTCCTCCAGTCGGCCCGCGTCCATCGCCACCCAGCCCAGGTTGTTGCGCGACAGGGCGACGTCCGGGTGCCGGGGACCAAGCTGCGCCTCCTGGATGGCGAGCGCCTCGCGGTAGGACGCCTCCGCCTGCCCGTGCTGCCCCAGGTCCACCTGGGCATTGCCCAGGCTCAGCAGCACGTTGGCCACCCGTAGCCGGCCCCCGTCTCCTGCCTTGCGCAGGCTCGCCAGGGCGCGCTCGTAGTGGGGCAGCGCCTCGGCCAGCTGGCCTTGCCGCGCGAGCGCGTCTCCCAGGTTCACCCGGATCATGCTCGTGCTGGAGTGCTCCGCGCCGAGGAGGCGCTCGCCCAGCGCGAGCGCTTCGCCGTAGCGCGCCACCGCCTCGGCCACCTTCCCCTGGAGCCGCAGCGCGGTGGCCACGTTGTTGAGGTGCGCGGCGCGCAGCGGGTGCTCCAAGCCGTACACCGTTTCGACCAACGCCAGGGCGCGCCCATGGTGCCGCTCCGCCTCGGCGTAGCGCCCCAGCGCGTTGAGCGCCAGGCCCATGCCGATGAGCATGTCGGCGAGCGCCACGTCTCGAGGCCCTCGCGCTCGCTCCAGCAGTGCGAGGGCCTGGCTGGCGTCGGCCAGCGCCCGCGCGTACTCCCCCTGCTTGTAGCTGAGGCTGCTGCGGACGCGGTGCAGCTCGGCGGCCAGCTCCAGGGAGGCCTCGGGCCCCAGCCGCTCCAGGGCCGCCTCCGCCATGCGCGCGGTGCGCTCGGCCTCCTTCACCAGGCCCATGCCCTCGGTTTCCGTATAGAGGAGGCGGTTCCATGCGTGCGCGGCCGTCTCGTCGTCGTGCCCGGCCTCCGCGACGCGCACTGCCTCCTCCAGCACCTCGCGCGCCGGCGCGAAGCTGCCCGCGGTGCCTCGCAGCTCGCCCAGCAGCAGCAGGGCTCGCGCCAGCGTGGGCCGGTGCCCCAGCCCCCGCAGCTCCGCCACCACCTCTTCCAGCCGGGGCAGTGCGCGCGCATGGAAGCCGGCCGCGCCCTGCACGCGCAGTCCGTCCAGCTCCTGGCTCAGCGCGGCCAGCTGCCGCCGGGCTTCCGGGGCCTGCGGCAGGGGATCCACGCGGGCGAGCGCGTCCCGGTCCGCGCACGCAGCCAGGGAGGGCAGCTGCCGCGCGGCCTCGGGCGCCCGGGTGAGCGCCTCCCGCTCTCCTGTCTCCAGCAGCTCCACCAGGACGCGCAGCGCCTGGCGCCGGCCATCCAGGCACGCGGCGCGCAGATCCATCAACCGCTCGGACTGCGCCTGCCGCACTCGCGTGTCCTCGCAGGACTGGCGCTCCTGGGCCACCAGCGCCTGGGCATAGGCGTCCAGCGCTCGCACGGTGGACTCGAAGGTGTCCCCGGGGGACGACAGCGCGCCCTGACGGAAGCGCTGCTCCAGCCGAGCCCGGCGCGCCGTGTCCCAGGTACCCTCCAGCCGGGCCTCCAGGCCGGTGCACACCCGCGTGGCATCTCCCCGGGCCAGCGCGAAGCCCAGGGCGGTGCTGGCCACCACTCCCGCGGCCAGCGCCGCGGCCGCCCAGCGCCAGCGGCGTACCCGCGAGCCGGACTCGAGCCGGGCCAGCAGCGCGTCCATTGAGAGGTGGCGAGAGTTCGGCTCCAGGGCCAGGCCCCGCAGCAAGGCGTCTCGCACGGCGCCGGGCACCGCCGAGCCGGGAGGCGGCGGCGTCACCCGTCCCTCGCGCAGGGCCCGGGCGCGCTCTCCCGCTGTCGCCCCCGCGAAAGGCCGCTGGCCGAAGAGGGCCTCGTACAACGCGACGCAGAAGCTGAACTGGTCGCTGCGCGCGTCGGCTCGCTGGCCCCGCCACTGCTCCGGGGACATGTACGCGGGGGTTCCCTGCCGCACGCCCGCGAGGGTGTCTTCTCCCCACGGCGAGGACTCCGAGGTGGAGCCCTCCCCAGGCAGCGGCTCGGTGGGGAGCCGGAGCGCGAGGCCGAAGTCGGTGACGCGCACCTGGCCGTCGTCTCCCAGCAGCACGTTGTCTGGCTTGAAGTCGCTGTGCACCAGCCCCACCGCGTGCGCGGCCGCCAGCCCCCGGCCCGCCTGGAGGAAGCGCGCGAGCACCTCGCGCCACGGCCGAGGCGCCTCCGCCAGCCAGTGCCGCAGCGTCCGCCCCCGCACCAGCTCCATGGCGAGGAAGACGGTGTCACCGTCCAGGCCCACGTCATGCACGATGACGACGTTGGGGTGGGAGAGCCGGGCCAGCGCCTGGGCCTCGCGCACCAGCCGCCCGCCTGCCCCCGCGTCCGTCACCGCCCCGGGCTTGAGCAGCTTGAGCGCCACCTCCCGGTCCAGGTCCGGATCATACGCGGCGAAGACGACCCCCATGCCCCCCTCTCCCACGCGCCGCAGCAGCACATAGCGCCCCACACGTGCTCCAGCGTGCGGAGGCGCCCCCGGCCCGGGCGACAGGGACTCCAGGGGCTCGTCGCCCAGTGCCGCCTGCCCCTTGAGCCCTGCCACCACCGCGCAGCACGCCGCGCACTGATCCAGGTGGGCCTCCAGCCGGGCCTCGGCGTCCACGGACAGGCGCCCCTGCTCCCACTCCAGCAGTTCGTTCTCGTCAGGACACGGAGGCATGGAAACGGCTCTGGGTAGGTCTAGCCAGGGAAACATACTTCAGCGGAATCCCCGCTCTCACCCGGGTTCGGAATAAATCCGGGAAATGCAAAAAGAATCGAGCACGGGCGACCTCTCGGTGAACGGCACGCAGAGGGCCTTGCCCCACCTGTGGTCGCCTGTAGGCACAGCTTGAAGGAGCGAACATGTCCTCCCAGAAGATCACCGGTCCCCGCCCTCGCCCGATTCAGCAGAATGATCCGCCAGACAAGAAGAAGCCCACGACGGCGAAGACGGACGCGAAGAAGCCCACGACGCCCAAGCAGCAGCAGCCGGTCAAGCCGCAGCAGCCGGTCAAGCCGCAGCCGAGCATCCTGCAGCGGGACACCTTCACGATGTCCCCGCGGACAAAGCCCATGGATCAGCAGTTGCTGGGCAACGGTCTGCTGAAGCCGCTGGTGACCGACGATCTCCTCAAGACCGCCATGCTGCGGGCCACCGCGCGGCCCCCCGAGGCCCTGGACCTCCCGGCGAGCCCCAAGGAGCCCAAGACGGTGAAGGATGTCCCCGTGCCCCAGGAGGGCGCGCTCCCGAGCCTCCCGCAGGCGTTCGTCATCGACGCGGCGCAGAAGCTCGGCTTCTCGAAGGAGGTCTCGACGATCGCCGCCGCCGAGATGGACCGGCGCTTCGGCGATCAGCTCGTGGTGGACAAGGACACCGGGCTGGTGCTCAAGACCGCCGACGACTTCAAGAAGGCGGCCAACAACAACCCCACCGATGCCTATACCTTCGATCCGGAACAGCTCGGCATCCTGAAGGACGCGAACCTCGCGGCGTCACTGGGGCTGGACTCGCTCGACAAGCTCTACGCGATGCAGGGCGCGGTGCTGCCCTCGCTGCGCGAGGCGGCCATCAACGGCACCGACGTCGACTTCGACAAGATGCTCAAGTACGTCAATGACCCGGCCACTCGCGAGGGGATGATCGCCTACTACGAGGCGATGCGCACCACGCGGGAGCTCGGGCACGGCAAGGACTCGGCGTTCGACGCGCTCCCCGAGGCGCAGCGCAAGCTCGAGACCGCGCTCAAGGCGCTCCCCGACAAGAGCCCTCTGAAGCCCGCGCTCCAGGCGATGGCCACCCAGATGGGGGACATCCAGAAGACGCTGCTGGCCGGCACCGAGAGCGCCGGGAAGACGCCGCGCGCGGCCATCGCCCTGATGAACAACATCGCCAACATGCCGCTCGGCCAGCTCCCGGATGCCGACGTGGTGGCGGCCATGACGGAGGAGATCAGCGCGGAGGCCTTCTCACGGAAGCTGGGCGATGAGCAGGTGGGCAAGTTCACCGCCGCGATCGACATCGCGTACGCGCTGCGCTCGGGGAGCGTCAGCCCCGAGAACCTCGAGGCCGACAAGCAGCGGATGTTGGAGTACGTCCAGGCGTCGGGCCCGCTGGGCCGGCCGCTCAAGGCCATGTTCGACAAGGTGGCCCAGGAGGCGACGGCGAAGCAGGTCCAGGTCCCTCAGCTCGAGAACTCCGCCGACCTCCTCAAGAACCTCGAGACCATCTCGACCCTCTCCGGGAACCTGAAGACCGCGGCGACCGCGCTGAACATCCCCGGCCTGCCGGACGCGCTGGACACGCTGAAGAACGCGGCCGACAGCATCGCCAAGGGCAAGACGGCCGAGGGCACCTTCGCGGGGATCAGCTCCGCCCCCGCGCTGGTGAGCGGGCTGCTGCAGCTCGTCGCCCAGCAGCCGGGGCTGGAGGAGCAGGTCATCAAGCTGCTGGGCGGAGTGGCGGGCGCCTTCAAGCTGCCCACGGACCTCGTGGGGCTCTACGGCAACGCGAAGAAGGTGGCGTACGGCACGGACCTGGATGGGAAGAAGGTCAGCCAGTCGGATCGCTGGAAGGCGGCGGTGGACCTGGCTGACAGCGGCATCTCGGTGCTGTCCGGCATCGGCGCCGTCACCGGGAGCACCGCGACGGTGTTCGAGATTGCCGCGGCGCCGCCGCTGGCCATCGGGCTGGTCCAGGCCAAGCTGATGATCTTCGTGATGGAGGAGCTCGCCACCATGAAGGGCAACATCGCCATGGGAGAGCTCCGCGATCGCTTCTCGCTGGGCGACGGCGACGACAAGCAGTTCAAGCAGGCCTTCGAGAAGCTGGAGCGGGACGCGCAGCAGCTGCCCATGCGGCGCAGCGACCAGGTGCCCGGGGCCGCGAAGTTCCTGCTGACGAAGCTCTTCAAGAACCCGGATACCGCGGCGCGGTTCCAGGCCTACGCCAGCACCCGCCTGCTGGGCGGCCGCGCGACGCTCGACGCGCTGAGGCAGGGGCAGATCCCTCCCATCCTCAAGAACCCGACGGGGCCGGACCTGACCATGAAGGACGGGGCGGCGCTCATCGCCATGGGCAAGGAGCTGCAGGCGCTGGCGATCGACTTCATCAAGAACGAGGTCCGCGACGTGAAGGCGATCCTCAACCGGACCAGCAGCCCCAGGAAGGGCAGCTCGTACCTGAGCGACACTCAGAAGCAGGAGCTCCGGCGCCTTTCCCCCAACCAGTAGACGTCAGGCCCGGGCCTACGGCGCTGCCGCGGGCCCGGGCTCACCCCGCTCACCCACCCGCGAAGATGTGGTCGAACATCGAGGGGCTCAGCGAGCCGGAGGGGATCTCCACGTTCGTCGCGTTCTTCACCTGCGCCGCGCGCTGATCGGCCAGCTGCTGCTTGTACGCCGCGTTGAAGAGCTCGTTCTGGTCGATGGTCATCTTCTGGAACTGCGCGCGCTCCTCGATCGTCGAGCCCTTCGTCCGGTCGCGGACCTCCTGGCTGTAGTTCGGGTTGGTCATCTTGTTGTGCGCGTTGCGCAGCGAGTCCTTCGCCTCCACGCCGTCGAAGCTGCCGCCCACGCGCAGCCGGCCGCCGGCGCCCATCGCTCCGCCCAGGTCCACCACGCCGCTGTAGACGCCGCGGTTCACGCCGGCACCCACGTTGAACACGTGCCCCACGCCCACCAGCTTGGCCGCCGTGACGTCACCCTGGAACGGGCCCACTTTGCCCGAGACGCCGCCACCGGCCTGCACGCCCGCGATGTTGGCGCTCGACAGCTTGCCCATGTACGTGTGCTGCTTGCGGTCCGCCACCAGCGAGGCCTCGTTGGAGCTGAAGGCGCTGGCCTCCGAGAAGCCATGCGCGCCCACTCCGAAGTGCCGGTTGAAGCGGTGGTCCACCGCTCCGGTGGCCTTGTACAGGCTGGCGGAGCCCTCCGCCTTCACGTGCGCGGCCAGCGCCTGCTCGCCGGGGTTCTTGTTCGCCCGGAGCTCATACTCGCCGGCCAGCTTCGCCGCGGGGCCCTCCGCGGACCCCTTCCACTCCGTCCGCCCGAAGCGGCCCTGGTGGCTGTCCTCCACCCGCACTCCCGCCGAGGTGTAGCTCGCCTCGGCCGAGCCCTCCCGGGTGAAGCGGCCGTTGCCGTTCTCGTTCGCGTACGAGTAGCCGTACTTCCGCTCGTTGGCCACCGCGTTGTTGCTGCCCGGGCCGCCGGTGTTGTTCGCCATCATCTGCTGGATGCGGTGGCTCTCCTTCCGGTGCTCCGTCATCTTCTCGGCCTTGGTGCCCGCGGCTCCCGTGTACGAGCCCACCGGCCTGCCCACGCGGTCAGACAGGTCCGGCCGGTAGCTGGCCGGCGCCGAGATGTCCGAGCCCGCCAGCGACGAGACGTGGCCGCTGCCCGTCAGGTTGTGCGTCGCGTTCACCTGCGCGCCACCGCCCGGCGAGCCGAAGAGCTGGCCGCCCGGCCGCACGTCCGGGAAGTTGTTGGAGCCCATCACCTGCGGCGCGTTGGCCCGGTGGTGCTTGGGCAGCAGCCCCTCGTTGCGACGCTGCAGGCCGTAGCCCTCGGGCGCCTTGGGCGTCTTCGTCTCGAACAGGCTGCGGGCCGTGCCCTGCGAGCTGACCGCCGGCTTGTTCGGGTTGTGGATGGCCCGGGTCGGCTTCGGGGCCAGGCCCGGAGCCTTGGGGGCGGACAGCGAAGGCGAGCGGAACGAGCGGAAACCGATGCGGGCCATGACAGTGTCTCCTTGAGGGGTGCGCACCGTGTCCAGTGCGTGGAGGTGATGCCATGTCCCTTAGCATCCGACATGCCATCTCCTGGTCCCACCCTTGGCGCCCTCAGGCATACCTGGTTTCAAGGGGTTACGTTGGGGCGGGGGTGGGAGGAGCCAGAGAGCTGGTGAGCGCCATCACCAGGACCGTGAGAGCTGTCACCACCTGGGAGTACAGCGGACGGGAGCCCACCCGGTTTCGGCGAGTCCTCTCCCCTCTGGGAAGAGGGGAGAGGTGACTGCACTCACCTGGGAAGTGACGGTTGTCACCAGGTGAGGGGCCGAGGCCGGAGCGAGGAGCTCGGCTCGGTGCTCGGGCCACGCGTGATGCATGAACGAGCACGGCCCCCACACCCGACGTTTCCGTCAGAGGCGTGGAGGCCGGCTGTTGTCAGGACCTTCGAAGGGCGGCTGCGTCGACGGCTAGAACACCGGGGGGTCGACGATCTGCTTGATGCTGTTGACGGCCTGGGTCGCGGTGTTGATGGCGTTGGACACCGTGTCGAAGATGTTGCCCAGGCTCGCCTGCAGGGGATCGGCCGGAGCAGCCGCGGGGGTCTCCGCCGGGAGCGCGCCACCCGCCGCGTACGGATCCATCGTCGGGGCGCCAGCAAGGTCGGCAGGGAGTCCGCCCGCCGCGTACGGATCCATCGGCAGGGCGCTGGCCGCGTACGGGTCCATCATTGGGGCGCCAGCGAGGTCGGGAGGCAGGGCGCCAGCGGCGTACGGATCCATCGGCAGGGCACCGGCGGCGTACGGGTCCATCGGCGGGGCGCCGGCGGCGTACGGGTCCATCGGCATGGCGCTGGCGGCGTACGGATCGGCCGGCATGGCGCCGGCGAGGTCGGGAGGCAGGGCGCCGGCCGCGTACGGATCCATCATCTGCGGGTTCATCATGGCCAGGGCGCTGGGCAGCATGGTGGCCGCCTCGAGGCCCGCGCCGACAAGGCCCGCCGCGCCGCTGGCCACGCCGCCGAGGACGCCGCCCGCCGCCGAGAAGGCACCGCCGATGCCGCTGCCGATGCCACCGAGCACATTGCCAACGCCGCCGAGCGGGTTGCCGATGCCGCCGAGCGGGTTGTTCAGGCCGCTGAAGGGCTTGTTGATGCCGCTGAGCGGGTTGTTCAGGCCACTGAGCGGGTTGTTCAGGCCGCTGAAGGGCTTGTTGATGCCGCTGAACGGGTTGTTCAGGCCGCTGAACGGGTTACCCAGGTTGGGCTTCTGGCCAGGGAGGTTGCCGTTGATGTCCGGGCGCGGGGTGAAGGTGGAGACGCCGCCCGGCTTCTGGCCGGGGAAGTTGCCGTTGATGTCCGGGCGCGGGGTGAAGGTCGGCTTGGGCGCGCCGCCCGGCTTCTGGCCAGGGAAGTTGCCGTTGATGTCCGGGCGCGGGGTGAAGGTCGGCTTGGGCGCGCCGCCCGGCTTCTGGCCGGGGAAGTTGCCGTTGATGTCCGGGCGCGGGGTGAAGGTCGGCTTGGGCGCGGTCGGCTTCGGAGCGCTCGGCTTGGGCAAGCTCGGCTTGGGGAGGCTGGGGAGGTTGAACTTGGGGAGCTTGCCGAGACGCATGGGATATCTCCTGAGAGGACCGGTGAGGGGGCGGCTGCCGAGGGGAAGTGCCTTGACGAGAAGGCATGACTGCAGCGCTCGTGCCAGGGCCGGTGCTCCCCGGAACTCAACGTGCTCTCAAGGGGTTAGGTGGGAGGAGAGCCCCCAAGGAGGGGCAGAGGATGACAAGCGCCCAGGTTCGCCCGGTGACTGCATCCACCAGCGAGATGACAGCCGTCACCAGGCAGGGGCCTCAGGGCAGGTAGCGCCCGGGAGAGAGGATGCCGTGAGGGTCCAGCGCGGCCTTGAGCGTCCTCAGCACCGCCAGCGAGTCATCCTCCGGCACGAAGGGGAGCACGGGCGACTGGATGCCCAGGCGCGCCGGGTAGTAGCCCGCTTCCCCCAGGGCCTGCTGCAGGGCGTGGTGGCACGCCAGCGCGCGGGCATCCTCTCCTTCAACCGCTCGATCATAGATGATCGCCACCACCAGATAGGCGCAGCGCGCCGAGACTCCCAGCACGCACAGGTTGGGCTCGAAGCCGAACCGCAGCGGCACGGGCTCCGCGAGCGCCAGCGCCGTCTCTAGGTGGGAGGCCGTCATCGGCACGGCGCAGGACAGCCAGATGAAGCCGCACCCGTCCCGCTCCGGCTCCGGCACCTCGGGCAGGGGCGTGCGCTTGCGCCAGTACATCATCCGCAGGTTGCGCGCCGAGGGCACCTGCCGCAGCCCCCCGGGCCCCACCTCTTCCTCTCGCAGGCAGGACAGGGTGGGCAGGGCCTCCTTCAGCACGTGCTCCACGCGCTCCTGTGCGGCCTGGGCCTGGGCCTCGCTCGGGGCCTCGAGCACGCAGCTCACGTGCCAGGGGAAGACCTTCTGCTCGGCGCGCAGCTTCTGGCGCAGGGACTCGGGCAGCGGCGTGAGCCCCCGGGTCGCCTCCCACGGGTACTGGCCGAGCACGGAGAGCACCTTGTAGTCATTCCATAGGGAGAAGGCCTCGCGCAGGGTGCCCTCCAGCCGCAGCTGCCGCAGGCGCTCCAACACCGGGCCCACCTGGAAGGGGTCCTCCAGCACGCCAGACACCAGGCGGAGGCAGGGCGCCCGCGGCACCAGCCAGAACGTCATCCGCGTCACGATGCCCAGGTTCGACTGGCTGAAGAGCCCATCCAGGCCGGGGCCCGCGCCCCAGCGCAGCACGGACGCCGCCTGGGCTCGGGGGTAGCGCCCGGGCCCGGTGTGGAGGCACTCACCCGTGGGCAGCACCACCTCCAGCCCGCACACGTGCTGGAAGATGTCCCCGTGGGGCCCCGTCCCATCCCCCCGCTCGAGCGCGTTGCCGATGAGGCTCGCCTGGGGCGGCCCGCCGATGGTGGCCAGCTGCAGCCGTGAGCCCTGCTCCTCCAGGAAGGCGTGGGCCTGCGCGAAGGAGACGCCCGGCTCCACGGTGAGGTACGCCAGCTCCTCGTTGAACTCGAGCACCCGGTTCATCCGGCCCAGCTCCACCAGCACCCCATTCCGGGCCGGCACCCGCGAGCCATAGCCCTGGTTGCGCCCGGCGCTCACCGGGGTGAGGGGGACATGCAGCTGCTGGGCGATGCGCACACAGGCGCGAACTTCCTCGGTATTCCCAGGACGCAGCACCGCGCCGACAGCCTGGGTGGTGGCGAAGGTCGCCGTGCCGGCCCGGGCCAGCGTCGCCTCGTCGACGAGCACGTGCTCCTCGCCCAGCGCCCGGCGCCATGCCTCGAGTGCCTCTTGCAGCCGGTCCATGCCTTCTCCCGTGGCGGCGCTGGAGCGCGCCCGCCTCGCCCCGAGTCTACCGGTGATGACAGCCGTCACCGCTCTCCGAACGGCTGTCACCAGAGAGGGTGGGGTGAGCGGGGCGTACACCCAGGGCTTCTAGAGGGAAACCGGCGATATCGCTCGCCTGGGAGCGGTTGGCACGCGGCCTGCTCTAGCCCTGTCCGACCCCTTTCTTCGAGGCCCCCCATGACCGCTCCCATCTCCGGCAACCGCCCCTTCCTGCCCCTGGCCCAGTCGCTTCCCGCGGAGCCCGTCTCCCAGAAGCCTGTCATGCCGCTCGAGGTGGCGGAGAAGCGGATGCTGCCGGTCCAGCAGGACGCCTCGTCGTTCGAAGCGGGAACCGCGGTGGCCGCGCGCGGTGCCATGCCTGCCCTGATCGGCGGCGCTGTCGACGCCGTTGCCCAGAAGGGCCTGGGGGCTCAGGCTGCGATCGGCGAGGCCCTCGGGGTGGCCACCCGCGCGCTGGCCTCCGCTCAGGCGGGCATCCAGCTGGCGGCGGGCCTCGCCTCGAGCGCTCAGGCGCAGTTCGCCGGGCTGCAGGGTGCGGCCACGAACGCCTTGGCGGGGGCGGCCCAGATGCCCCTGAACATCGCCAACCAGGTTGCCGGCGTCGTCAACGGCGGCTCGGGCGCGCGCCAGCTCGATGTCCTCCAGGGCATGGCCTACACCCAGGGCCCGCTGGCTGCGGGCAACGTCGAGGCGGGGCAGTACAGCGCGGACCAGCTGGGCCAGTACGCCGACCCGTACGCGGGCCAGTACGCCGACCCGTATGCCGGCCAGGTCGCCGATCCGTACGCGGGCCAGTACGCCGATCCGTACGCGGGCCAGTACGCCGACCCGGCCAGCCAGCTGGGACAGTTCTTCGGCGGCGTGGGGGATCTCGCCGGTGGCGTGGGAGACCTGGCCGACCTGGGCGATCAGTTCCGCAGGCACCCCTCCTCCAACAAGCCCAACGGCCCGGAGTCCAAGCCGTCCACGCCGGACTCCCAGTCCACCAGGCCCAACGGCCCGGAGAGCAAGCCGTCCACGCCGGACGCCAGGCCCTCCTCCGCGCCGGACGTCAAGCCCTCCGGCCTGGCGGGCAAGGCCGATGACCTGGCGAAGACGGCTCTGAAGACGGGCGGCAAGGCCCTCTCCCGCTTCATCCCGGGCGCCAACGTCGCCATGGCGGGCCTGGACATCGCCAACGCGGTGAAGACGTTCAAGGACCCGAACGCGAGCGTGGGCGACAAGATCACCTCGGGCATCGTCGCCGGAGGCTCGGCGCTGGCCGCGACCAACATCCCCATCGTCTCCCAGGTGGGCGGCCTCATCTCGACGGGCACCTCCGTCGTGAGCGAGGTGGTGAAGAACTTCGGAGGCGAGATCAAGGACGTCGCCAAGAAGGTGGGTGAGGGCGTCAAGGACACCGCCAAGAAGGTGGGCGAGGGCATCAAGGACACCGCCGAGAAGGTGGGCGAGGGCATCAAGGACACCGCCAAGAAGGTGGGCGAGGGCATCAAGGACTTCTTCAAGGGCTGGTAGTTCCTCCTCCAACGCGTGTTCTCCAGGGTGACTTCCATGAGCTCCTTCTCGATTCCGATGCTGTCTTCGCCGCTCCCGCAGGATGATCGTTCGGTGATGATGTCCCTTCCTCGGGTGGAGGCGCCCTCCCTGGAGGACCTGTCCGTCACCATCACGCCTCCGGAGGCGTTCACCGCGGAGCAGGTCCAGGCGCGCTTCCTGGAGCTGGCGCGCCCCCTGGCCACCGAGCGCTTCCGCTACCCCAGCGAGAAGGTGGCGTGGGGAGACGAGGTGCAGTTCGACATCGTCGGCTACAGCCGGGGCAAGCTCATTCCCTTCAGCGTGCGCACCGGCGAGTGGGTGCGGCTGGAGCCCGAGCCCATGCTGCCGGGGCTCTACGAGTCGCTGGTGGGCCGCAAGCCCCGGGAGAAGGTGACGGTGGACATCACCCTGCCGAGCGACTACCCCGTCGAGTCCCTGCGGGGGGCCGTGGCGCGCTTCACCGTGCAGCTGTGGGGTGCGCGCGAGGTGACCTACCCCGAGCTGAGCAACCCGGCCTTCCTGAAGGCCTTCGGCGCCACCACCCTGGCGGAGGCCATGAAGAAGGTGGTGCGCCAGATGGAGGCCGAGGCCACGCAGCTGCTGATGAGCCAGGTGCAGCGGCAGGTGCTGGCCACGGTGGCGGCGCGCACCCGGGTGACGGTGCCGGCGGACCTGGTGGATGAGGAGATCCGCCGCCGCTGGAGCGCCAGCGAGGAGCAGGTGCTGACCAAGCTGGGCTTCGACGACGCGCGCCGGGCCGAGGCGCTGCGGGGCTGGCTGGAGGATGGGCAGACGCGGGCCGAGGTGGAGCTGCGGCTGCGCATCGCCCTGGCCCTGGGCGCCATCTGCAAGCGGGACAAGCTGGCGCTCACCCCGCAGCGGGTGGAGAAGCTCCTCAAGGACGAGGCCGACGCCGCCGGCCTGCAGCTGCACGAGGTGATGGCCGCCCTGAAGGCCGAGCCCCAGAACATGGCCCGGATCGATCAGATGGCTTGGCACCTCACGGCCGTGGACCACGTCATGAGCCGGGCCAAGGTGCAGGTGGCAGCGGCCTGAAGGGCTGCCGCCCGCGCGTGAGAGTTCCAGCGCGAAGCGTGTCACCAAGAGGGGTCCGCGGAGCCTGCCGGGAGTTCCCGGCGGCACGTGGACCCCTACGTGCGTCCGCGGGAGTGAGCAGCTTCACGGTTCTGCTGTGAGCCGCCTCACATTGCTCGGGGCCCGCCCTGGGTAGGGTGCCTTCCGTCACACCCCAGCCCCCCTCCCCAGGAGAAAGCCATGAATGCCCTTCGTTCCGCGCTGGCGCTCGCCAGCATGCTGCTCGTGTCGATGACGGCGCACGCCCAGCCGCAGCCTTCCTTCGACTACTACCTGCTCGATCTGTCCTGGTCGCCCCAGTACTGCGCCTCGAAGGGAGGCTCCGGCGACCCGCGGCAGTGCGGCCCCGACAAGCACTTCGGGTTCGTCGTGCACGGGCTGTGGCCGCAATACGACAACGGCAAGTGGCCGCAGAACTGCTCGACGGAGCAGGTCCCCCAGCAGGTGGTCGACTCGATGCTCGACATCATGCCCTCGAGCCAGCTCGTCCAGCACGAGTGGAAGAAGCACGGCACCTGCAGCGGGCTCGGCGTGGACGGCTACTTCCAGGCGGTGCGCGCCGTCTTCACCTCCTTCCAGGTTCCCGAGCGCTACCGCAACCCCGAGCAGCCCATCGTCGTGAAGAAGCAGGACTTCCTCCAGGACCTGCTGGCGGCCAACCCTTCGCTCACCGCGGACATGGTCGCCATCAAGTGCAACAAGAGCCAGCTCGTGGAGGTGGGCATCTGCCTGGACAAGGACGCCAGGACACCGCGCAAGTGCGGCGGCGGCATCAACTTCCAGTGCCAGGGCGACCAGCTCCGGCTCGCGGCGAAGCGGTAGCCTGGGAAAAAAGAACGGCCCGTCCGTCTCACATGGGACGGACGGGCCGCGTTGAAGGCGGGGCTACCAGGGGCGCGCCGCTCAGTCCTTCCAGGACAGCTCGAACTGCTCGGTGGCCTCCAGGTTGTCGCGGATGGCCCCGAGGATCTCCTGCGCGGGCTGCGCCAGGTCCACGTAGCGCTCGATCTGGAACTTGCGCGTCTCCGGATCCCTCGTGAGCTGGCCGCGGGCGTCGCGCTTCAGCTTGCCGAAGCCCTCGCCCTGCACGAACAGGCGCTCGGCCAGCAGCGTCGTCACCCAGTCATAGATGATGTCGTCGTCGCACTTCACCTGGAGCTTGCCGCCGGCGGACACGCTGATCTCCGAGAGCGCGCCGCGCGGATAGGAATCACTGGCTTTGGGAACGGCCAAGAGGGTGGTCATGGAGAAGTCTCCTTGAAGAAGAAAGAGGAAGGCGGGCAGGGGGCGACGACTAGAGGGTCGGCACGTTCAGGTTCTCGCCTGCCATGTTGTAGAAGGTCTGGCGGTTGCTCTCCATCCTGTTGAGGTTGCTGGAGACGACCCCATCCTCACGCAGGGCGAGGTAGGCCGGATTGGAGGCGTTGGCTCCATTGGCCTTCTTCTGCTGCTCGAGGAACTTCGTCTGGCCCTCGAAGGAGAGCACCTGCACGTTGTGGCCGGGGCCCATCGTCGCATCCAGGCGGGCCTGCATGTCCTTCACCTTGTCCGCCGGGACGAACATGCGCTGCAGGTTGTCCTTGAACATGACGGGCCCGTGCACCGCGGCCTCTCCCGGGCCCATGCCCATGGGCTTGGCGTTCAGGTTGTCGCCCTTGAAGTCGAACATGATGGGGTAGGGCGTCTCTCTCCCGGGCATGTTCTTGCGCATGCTCTGCTCCGCCTCCAGGTGACGCAGACGCGCCTCCACCCGAGGCTTGTCCACCATGTCGCCGACCACCCGGCCCTCGGGCAGGTTCCAGTTGGCGAGCAGCTTCTTCGACTGGGCGATCTCGTCGCTGAGCTGGGCATCCGAGTAGAGGTGGGGGCTGTAGCTGGGCGAGTTCGCCGTCTGCTGGAAGTAGGCGCGCGAGGTGCCCAGGCCCTTGGGGCCCTGACCGAAGCTGATGAAGTCCTTCTCACCCGCCTGCTTGCTGAACTGGTCGCCCTCGCCCGTCACGCGCTGGATGCCGTGCTGGTTGAGCATCGAGGCGGGGACCAGGCCTCCCGTCTTGCTCATGCCGTTCCACGCGGCCGTCGAGGTGGCGTGGTAGAGGCCGGTGGGGGCGGGGAAGCCACCCGGCACGTTCTGCAGCGAGGCGGCGTCCTGCTTGATGGCCGCCTGCTGCTGCCGCGCCGGGGAGGGCGTGAACAGGTTCGACGGATTCATCCGGGACCACATGGACGGGCCGGCGGAGGGCGTGCCCGCGCTGGGCAGGCCCCGGCTCTGGCCAAAGGAGTCCTGGAGCTGAGGGCTCCGCGGCGTCGCCCCGGGCCTGTTCAGCCCGCCGGGGTTGAGGCCAGGAGCGGTGGGGGCTCCCGTGTGCTGGTTGCCTCGGGAGGAGGGCGTCTGGAGGGACGGAAGCTTGAAGGCGGAGAACTTGCTCTTGATCATGTGAGCCTCGGGAGAAGCGTGCCTGCCCACCCTGATTGCACCGGCTGTGCCACGCCCGGCTGGCACGGCGCTCCCTCTGAGACGCAGACCTCCTGGCCGGGGCAGGTGCTGTCTGCTGTCACCAGTTCCCAGGCCGAGGTGGTGACTGCTGTCACCACAGCCGGGAGGCGCCCGGACCCGACTCAGAACCCCATGGAGAGCGCGAGCTGCTCCGTGCGGTCCACCTCCGCCTTCACCTGCGCGAGCTTCTCGCGGATCGCTCCGGGCGCATCCGTCCCCAAGGGGAGGCGCAACGTCGAGGGGCTCGAGGCCACCGCGTCGAAGATGGCCTTGGCGGCCTTGGCGGGATCGCCTGGCTGCTGGCCGCGGGACTGCTCCACGTACGTGCGCATCTGGCCGACCGTCGCGGCGTACGCCTCCATCTCCGGCATCGGCCGGTACGAAGGGCCGAGCAGCTGCGTCCGGAACATCCCCGGCTCGACGATGAGCACCCGCACGCCGTGGGGCTCGACTTCCTTCGCGAGCGACTCGGACAGCGCCTCCAGGGCGTGCTTCGCCGCGCTGTACGCTCCGGTGCCCGGGAACGTGACGAGCCCGGTCAAGCTCGTCAGCTGCACGATGGTTCCCGAGCGGCGCTCCCGCATCCGAGGAAGCACCGCGCGCGTGACCGCCACCGCTCCGAAGAACAGCGGCTCGAACGCCGCCCGGAGCTCCTCGTCGCTCGTCTCCTCCACCGCGCCCAGAATGCTGTAGCCCGCGTTGTTCACCACCACGTCGATGCCACCGAAGCGCTCCTCCGCCGCCGAGACGGCGCTGCGAATCTCCTCGGGCTTCGTGACATCGAGCCGGACGGCGAGCACGCGCTCCGGAGCGCGCGCCACCAGGTCCTCCAGCGAGCGTGTGTCCCTCGCCGTGGCGACGACGCGCTCTCCACGCGCGATGACCTCCTCCACGATGCAGCGGCCGAACCCCGACGACGAACCCGTGACGAACCAGACCTTGCCTTGTGTGCCCATGACTTCCTCCTCGGGGCAATGACTAAGGCGGTCCACTTCGTAGAGAAACACGTCGTATCTGGATACACTTTGTAGCTACGCTAAGGAATGCACGACGACCTCTCCGGCCTCACGGCGTTCCTGGCGGTGGCGCGCAAGCGGAGCTTCACCGCCGCGGCGACGGAGCTCCGGGTCACCCCCTCCGCGGTGAGCCAGACGCTCCGGGCGCTCGAGGAGCGCGTGGGAGTTCGCCTCCTCCAGCGGACCACGCGCAGTGTCGGGCTCACGGAGGCGGGGGCGCGCTTTCTCGCCCGGCTTGAGCCCGCGATGCAGGGGGTGCACGAGGCGTTCGAGTCCCTGGGCGAGCTGCGTGACCGCCCCGCGGGGCTCCTGCGTCTGAACATGCCGCGCTACGGCTACCAGGAGGTGCTCGGTTCCCGCCTCGCCGAGTTCCTCGCGGCCTATCCCGACATCCAGGTGGACATCCAGCTGGACGACGCGCTCGTCGACATCATCGAGCAGGGCTTCGACGCGGGCTTCCGCGTGGGCGATCTGATGGAGCGGGAGATGATCGCCATTCAGGTGAGCGATGACATCCCCATGGCGGTGGTGGGCTCGCCTTCGTACTTCGCGACGCACGGCAAGCCGAAGCACCCTCGCGACCTGCGCCATCACGACTGCATCAACTATCGCAGCAGGACGACCGGGGGCCTCTTCCGCTGGAATCTCACGGAGGGGGAAAAGCGCATCGAGGTGGCGGTCGAGGGCCGGGTCATCTTCGACGATTCGGAGCTGTTGGTGGCCGCCGCCGTGGACGGACTGGGGCTCGCCTTCGCCCCGGAGAATCGCATCCGGAAGCTGGTGGCCGAGAAGCGCCTTGCGCGTGTGCTCGAGCCCTATTGCCCCACCTTGCCGGGCTTCTTCCTCTATTACCCGAGCCGGGCACACGTGGCTCCCAAGCTCAAGGCGCTCATCGACTTCGTGAAGGTGGGCCGTCGGCGCTGAGCACGCCGTGGCGCTACGCGGGCGGAGGAGGCGACTCGCCCGGGGGCGGCGACATGGGCGCGGGCGCCTCGGGGCGCTGGCCTGGCGTTCCGGTGAAGAGGAACTGCAGCGCGGCGGGCGCGCGCTTGCGCCAGTCGTGCTCGCTGTGGTGCCCGTCCTGGTCCGCGATCCAGCAGAGCGAGGTGTCGTCCCAGCCTCGCTCGCGCAGGTGCTGGACCATGCGCTCCGCGTCGGCGACCACCGAGCCCCCGCCCTCCCTGGCGCCCGCGTCGATGTAGATGCGCGACGTCCAGGGCTTCGGCTGCGCGGCGACGTAGTCGAAGATTCTCCGTTCCGCGAACCAGAAGGACGGCGACATGCACAGCGCGGCGCCGAACAGGTCCGGGTGGCGGAAGTGCGCGTAGAGCGCCGCAAGGCCGCCCATGGACGAGCCGCCCACGGCGGTGCCCGCCGGGTCCGTCCGCACCTTGAACTCCTGAGCGATTCGCGGCGCCAACTCCGCCTTCAACCAGGCGAGCAGCTCATCCGCCCGCCCCGCGCTGTCGCCCGAGGTGAAGGGAGACAACTCGTCGAGCCGCGAGGAGCCGCCGTGGTCGATCCCGACGATGACCGGTGCCGGCAGCCCCTGCTCCTCCAACTGCTTCACCGCGTGGTGGACGTACCAGCCGCCCGAGAACGAGGGCGCGTCGTGGAAGATGTTCTGTCCGTCGAACATGAAGAGGACCGGCGCGCCACCCGCCGCTTCGTTCGGCGCGTACACGCGCACGTGGCGCTCCTGTCCCAGGCCGGGCACCTGAAAAGGCCCCAGCAGGTAGATGATGTGCTCCGCCATGGATGTGGGCTTCCCCTCGTTGGGCCCAAGTTTTGAAGCGGGCGGCGCCGTGGCAAGCCCGTTCGCGCCTTCCCCTGTGCGTTTTCGCACAGGAGTGCACATCGTTCACTCTCAGCGGATATCCCGCGGCTGTGGATGCCACGGCTTCGGTCCGAACGTTCGGATGGTTCGTTCGGTTCGGCGCCGGTCCGACCGTTCGGTTCGGTGCCGTGCCGAACGGTCGGACCGGCGCCGCGCCGAACGGTCGGACTGTCGTAAGGGTTCGCTCAGGCGGACCGGGCGAGCGCCACCGCGTCGGGACCGGCTGGGAAGCGCAGCTGTCCGGTCGAGTCGTTCGCGGCACGCCACACCGCCTCGGCCACGTCGGACTCCCGGGTTACCGCGGACTGTTGTCCGAGAGAAGCGAAGACGCGCTGCGCGAAGGTCGCGTAGGGCTCGGGGAGAAGTCCTTCCATTCGGGTCCCCCCGTTGCTCGCGAAGCGCGTGCTCGGGCAATAGCCCGGCTCCACCAGCTTCACCCGGACATTGAATGCCTCGAGCTCGAACGCGAGCGACGCGGTGAAGCCTTCGATGGCCATCTTGCTCGCGGTGTACACGGCCACCAGCGGCATGGGCGCCAGCGTCGCGCTCGACGTCACATTCACGACGACCCCCGACTTGCGCGCGCGGAACCGGGGCAGCACGGCCTGCGTCACCGCCATCACTCCGAAGGTGTTGGTCTCGAACACGTCGCGCACCGTGCTCATCGGCGTCACCTCGAAGGCGCCCAGGAGCCCGACGCCCGCGTTGTTGACGAGCACGTCGACAGGCCCGCTCGCCTCGAGCGCCGCGGCGATGCTCTCGGGCTTCGTCACATCGAGCGCAACCACGCGCATCCGGTCCGAGCGGGGCAGGGCGTCCCCGCGCGGCGTTCGCATGGTGGCGACCACGTTCCAGCCTTGCGCGTGGAAGTAGCGAGCGGTCTCGAGGCCATACCCAGAAGAGCAACCCGTGATGAGCACCGTCTTCATGTCGACTCCCTTGCCGCGGTGGGCGCGGCGTTCATGGTTGGGAGTAAGGTACTCGCGGCCCACTGGACGCTCTATCATGGGGAGTCCGTATCTCATTAGCAGGAGTCCTGGAATGAAGGATCCGCTCTCGCAAGTCATCGCGCTGCTCCAGCCGCGCGCCGTGTTCTCGAAGCGCATCAGCGGCGCTGGCCGCTGGGGGGTTCGCTACTCGGACTTTGGCCAGCCGAGCTTCTGCGCCGTGCTCGAGGGCAGCTGCCGCCTCGCGGTTGACGGTCAGCGGGCCATCACGCTCGAGGCAGGTGACTTCGTCCTCCTGCCGGCGACGCCGGGCTTCACCATGTCGGGCTTCGAGCCCGTGGCGCCAGAGCGCATCGACCCCAAGGTGACCCCCTCGCCGACGGGAGAGGTCCGCCACGGAACGCGCGGAGGGCGTCCGGACGTGCGGCTGCTCGGCGGCTATTTCGTCTTCGACTCGCCTGACGCGGCGCTCCTGGTGTCGCTGCTGCCGGCGCTGGTGCACGTGCGAGGTGTGGAGCGGCTCTCGCTGCTGGTGCGGCTCGTCGGTGAGGAATCGAGCGAGCAGCGCTCGGGGCGCGACCTCGTGCTCACGCGGCTCGTGGAGGTGCTGCTCATCGAAGCGCTGCGGTCGACTTCAGGCGACGACGCGCCTCCGGGGCTGCTGCGCGGGCTGGCCGATGCGCGGCTCGCGCCAGCGATACGACAGATGCATGGCCAGCTCTCGCGCTCGTGGACGGTGGCCGAGCTCGCGAAGACCGCGGCGCTCTCCCGCTCGGCATTCTTCGAGCGGTTCACCCGCACCGTGGGCCTGGCGCCGATGGAGTACCTGCTTGCCTGGCGGATGGCCGTCGCGAGGGAGCTGCTCGGTCGCCACGATTTCGGGATCGCCGAGGTGGCCGAGCGCGTCGGCTACGGCTCGGCGAGCGCGTTCAGCACTGCGTTCACCCGGCACGTGGGCCAGCCTCCGAGTCACTACGCCCGAGCGGGTTAGCCGCCAGCGTCAGCTACGATTCTCCTCCGCTCAGGTCGAACCCTACCTGCGGTCGTTGGGCGAGCGCGCTCAGCGGATGTTCGAGATCGCGTTCTTTGCCGTCTCGTGCCGCACCTTCAAGACGTTGGAGGTGAGCGAGTCGCGGCCCATGGAGAGCTGGTACTGAAGGCGCAGCAGGGAGCGCATCTGCTCCTGCGAATGCTGGAGGATCTCCGCACCGCTGGGCGAGGCGTTCCCCAGGGAGGACGCAGGAGCGCCGCTGGCAGCCGACAGGCGCGTCTGGAACGAGCTCAGCCCTACCTGCGGTGACCCGACGCCTCCCGCGGAAGCCGGGCTGCCCCCACTGCTCATGGGCACGAACACCCTCATGATCGCCTCCCCGGGATCAATTTCTTCAGGATTATCGGGAGGAGGCTCGTTCAGGACTTCAAGATATTTTGAAAGCCAAGATTAACTTAAACCAAAGGGTCCGCGTGGATCCTGCGAGCCAGGCGGGGGATGAACACCGGAAGCGCCACCCCCTCGCAGTGGAGGAGGTAGCCTCCGGCGGTCAGGCCAAAGCCCACGGCCGTTACACGCAGATCAACGAAGTCCCTGTGCGCGCGTGGGTCTGCGAACTCTTGAGAGCCCCGAGGGAGCTGCCTGATGACTTGCCGCCAGCCCGCTGGAACTGCTCGAGCGCGTCGGGGGTGTCAGCGGAGCCCATCACCATGGCGGTCTTTGCCTGAGCACGGCGGGGCTGACGGCGTCAGTTTCGCACGAAGTAGGTAGGCTGGCTTCTGTTGCTGAAGCCGTAGTTGACTCCAACGAAGTCGTAGTTCTTTTTTCCCGCCTGGGCGATGGCAGGCTTGCCCTTCGTCTCTCCCACCACCGCCGCGATGTGGCCGTGGCCGTTGGGGTTTCTGTAGGCCGCGAACGCGATTCTTCCCTCGGCCGCGGCTTGCATCGCCTCGGCGGCGGTGGCGACGCGGTAGCCATTGGCCGGGGTGTTCAGGTGCTCGTACTGCTGATTGGCGAGCTTGCCCCGCAGCGACGGGTCACCCATACGGCTCGCGTAGTCAGCCGCGAACTGGTTGCAGAAGGTCTGTCCGCGAGCAGCCAGGTAGTTGGCCTTGGGATTGAGCTGCGCGACGACGTCGCTGATCTTCTTGTTCTGTGGCCTGGACTCAAATGTGTCCTGGGGGGGAGCCGTCCCTCTGACTTGCTGGGACCGTGTGGTGGGTGTGCCGCGTACCGTCCTTTGGCTGTGCGTCGTCTGACTCGTTGACGTCCTCGAGCGTTCCGCCGACTGGCTGTGTGCCGAGCTTCCGCGCGAGACACCCCCTGCCGAACCACTTCGTGAAGCACCGTTGACGGACATGAGCCCTCCTTGGGAGTTTCGCGACCCGGTCGTGCTCGACGAATCAGGTTCGAAGAGCTCTCGAAGAATCCTGAGCCAGGAGCCTCTGACAAGGTCTGAGAGTGACCCATGTTCGGGCTGGAACGGGAGCAAAGCGATACCCCTTGGGTGGCATCGCGCTCCCTCAATCCCGCCATGCCGATCGGAGATGAAGACTGTCAGCGCGCAGTTGGCCTGCAACCAGATCCGAGAGCTTCGTCTGCGTCTCCAACGACGAGAGGACATGCTGCTCGAAAAGCGCGGTGCTCGTAGCCAAAGGGATCCCCAACGCGATGTGTGGACAGCCTTACTCGTAGCATGAGCTCAAGCTGCCTTCAGCCGTGCGAGCTCAGTCGACTGGAGGCTCGGGGTTGCGCGTGCCATCGGGTAGCATCAAGCCATGAAGGAACTCCTTGCCGGGCCGTTTCCGCCGGACACCCTGCCGGGTGAGCTCAGCGACGATGAGCGAGCCGAATGCGTGCGACGAGCCAAGGGCAAGCCGGGGCAGACGGTCGAGCCGGGCCTGTTTCCGAGAGCCGAGGCGAAGGTGGCAAGGCTGCTGCTCGCCGCCGCCGGATACTGGGAGCCGAACGAGCTCCTTGCGCTCGCGTATGCGTGCGACAGCTCCGAGCGGAGCCACTTCAAGAAGAGCTACCACGCGCACGATGCTTTCGCGTGCGCGCTCGTGCACCCGAGGATCAGCCCCGAGGAACGGGCGCGCCTGATCACCGTCGTGCTCGCGCCAGACAAGTCGCTGAGGGTCGGGTGGCGCTCGCGCAAGAAGTCATGGGCGCTCGCGCGGTGGGCCGTGGCGCGCGGCTTCATCGAGCCCACGTTGCTGACGCCGGTGTTACGGCATGAGCTGGTGGCGCCCGTGGCCGAACCGTCGCCCGAGAAGACGGCCTGGACGAGCCGCGACTTCATCGACGCACTGATCGACTGCCGGCTGAAGTGGCGAGCGCGACGGGGGCGCATCCATGCCGAGCACCTCTACTACGTGGCCATCGCGGACCTGGGACGCGAGCTGTTCGCGGCGCTGCTCGGCGGGTGCAAGGCACCGTGGACCGAGCACGTGTTCCAGGTGATCGAACAGGTCTTCGAGAAGGGTGACGCCGAAGCACAGAACCTGTGCGTCGTCGGCTTGTTCGAGAGTCTGCAGGGGCAGAGCCATGGACAGGGCCCCGCTGACCTCATCGAGCGGCGCCTGGGGCCGCGAGCGCTCGCCGCGTGGGGCGACCTCATCGAGGGGTGGACGGGACAGGGCATCCGGAGCGTCCAGCAGTGGCGCGCCAAGCCGCGCGAGTGACGCTCTGGTCTGGGCACGCATGAGACCGTCCAGCTTCTACCTCTCTCCCGCCTGTACGCCCGCGGCCCTTCGCTGAGCGCGGGGTCATGGCGAGGCGAGCAGCTTCGCCTCCCAGAGCTCTCCCAGCCCTTGCACCTGGGTCGAGCTGTTCGCCTCGACGTCATACAGGACGAGCCCGCCACGAGTGAGCGCGAGGAGCGGCACTGGCGACACGGGCTGGTTTGCCCAGGCCACGGACACGGAGGCGAACAGGGCCACCAGGACAGTGAGTCGAAGAGTTTCGGGCATGCGGCTGTGACGAACTCGCAAGCCCGGAGTTCACGCGCCGTCCGTCTCGCCCAAGCCGGAGCGCGTCGCACCATTCCGCCGAACCGAAGACCCAGAAGACGGCCGCGAGTGTGTAGGCGTTCCTAGTCTCGCCGCCGCTCCACGCGCCGCTTGATGCGGCTGTATCCGCCCAGGTTGGGGTTCATGACGAAGTGCCAGAGCGTCGCCGTCCACGACTTGTGCGCCATGAGACCGTCGTAGAATTCTGGCGCCGTCGCTCGCAGCTTCGGCAGGCGCGAGCCAGGCACGTAGGGGAAGTCGTGGTGCTCGTTGTGGTAGCCGACGTTGAACGCGAACACGTTGAGCGGCCCGTAGTACGAGTAGGTCTCTTGCCCTTCGCGGAAGACGTAGTGCTCCGAGATGTAGTGTCCGGCAATCGGATGGAGCCCCATGACGATCAGCGAGCTGATCGGCAGATAGGCCAGCGCTTTGCCGCCCCAGAAATAGAACACGGCCACGTTGAACGCGACCTGCACGAGCAGGTTCGCGAGCTCGGAAGCGCTCGGCTTCTTTGGATCCACGAACAGCGGGCGGAGCGCGTAGGCAAAGCCCTGGCAAGCGAGCCAGAGCAGCTTGAGCGGGCGATAGCGCAGCAGGCGCGCCTCGAACTCCGTCGGGAGATCCGTGTCGAGCCGCTCGTCACCCTGATGGCTGTGATGGCGCAGGTGGTAGTAGCGGAACGTCTCCGCGACCGGCACACCCACGGGCAGGTTGATGAAGACTCCGAACACGCGATTGTGCCAGGGCTTGCGGAACGCGAGGTTGTGAGAGAGCTCGTGAATGGCCAGGAGGAGTGCCTGGTTGATCACTCCTCCCACCGTGTAGGCGACCAGAACAATCAGCCACCAGGGCGCGTCACGCAGCAGGAAGGCGAGCGAGAGCTGCAGCCCGACGAGCAGCGTGCAGACGTACTTCGTGCGCGAGCACGGGCCGTAGAGTTCCTTGATCTCGGGATGCGTGCGAAGCATCTCGCGCCGCCGAGCGGCGTGCGGTTCGTCCGCGCTGGACCAGATGAAGCCATTGGACATGGCTCCAACGGTACCTCAACACCCCAGGGGATGGGGACACATACCGCGCTGGGCGGCCTGGGCAGCGGTGTGCCCCAGGCTACGCCAGCGTAGGCGGTCCGAACCACCGGGTGAGCGCGTCACGCAGCCCCGAATCCGTGCCGTCTCCCACCCACGCGACATGGCCATCGGGCCGAACCAGGACGGCCGAGGGCGCGGCGACCGCCCCGAAGACCGGGAGCTCCCACGCGCCCGCGTACCGGCCATCGACCCGCCGAACCCGCTCCGCCCACGGGGTGATGTCCAGGGCGCCCGGCTCGCCGAGGTTGAGAAAGACCGGTCGGGCCTCATGCAGAAGCGAGAACACGCGCTTCGGACCGCTCTGGGTGCTCAGCTCGAGGTCGGGCATGCGACGCCCGAGCAGCGGGTGCCCCGCACCGAAGTCGTAGTGGACGTCGAGGCCCGACATCATCGCGGCGTACTTCTTACGCGGCTGCTCCATCTTCAGCAGCTCGGCCATGTTCTCGCGCAGGGCCTCGGTGCGGTCATCGCCGCGGCCGAGCGCTATCTGGGCCATCGTCAGGCGGAGCACGCGGGCACCGATGGGGTGCCGCTCGGCGTGGTAGGTGTCGAGGAGGGTCTCCGGCGAGAGGCCCTTCACCACCTGCGCGAGCTTCCAGCCGAGATTCACGGCGTCCTGCACGCCGATGTTGAGCCCCTGTCCGCCCGTGGGCGCATGCACGTGCGCCGCGTCGCCGGCCAGGAGCACCCGTCGCTCCCGGTAGGCCGCCGCCTGCCGAGCCATGTCGGAGAACCGGGAGAGCCAGGTCGGATTGCGAACGCCGAAGTCGGTCCCGTAGACCGCAATCAGCGCCGCGCGCAGCTCCTCCAGGGTCGGCTCGCCTCTGTTGCCGACCTGCGGCTCGACCAGCACGACGCTGGCGCGCTTCCCGTCGTCGATCTTGCCGATGGCGTTGACGCCCTTGTCTCCACGGCGGACGCCCCAGGCGGGCTCCTGGGTCATCTCGACCTCGGCGATGAGGAAGCTGGTCGACGCGTCCCAGCCGGCGAACTCGATGCCTGCCTGCTTGCGAACCAGGCTTCGCCCTCCGTCGCACCCGACGAGGTACGTGGCCCGGAGCGAGGCGCCGTCCGACAGCTCGACGTCGACGCCGGCGTCGTCCTGCGCGAACCCCGTCACCTCACGCCCTCGATAGAACGTCACCGGCAGCTCGGCGACCCACTCGGCCATGATGCGCTCGATGCGAGCCTGCCTGAGCGCGAGCCCGTAGTTGTGGCGCGTCGGGAAGTCGCTGATGTCGAGCGGGATGAACGAGAAGCCCGCGACCTGCATGAGCTGTCCCTGCGAGAGGAAGCGCTCGGCGACGCCCCGCTGATCGAACACCTCGATCGTGCGGGCGTGCAGGCCGCCAGCGCGTGACCCGGGGAGCTCCTGGTCCACGCGACGCTCGACGACGGCGACGTCGATCCCCGCCAACGCCAGCTCGGCTGCCAGCATCAGGCCCGTCGGGCCGCCTCCGGCGATCAGCACTGCATGGTGCTTCGTGGCCCCACTGCGTCCGGCTTCGTTGAGCATGTGCTCCTCCGCGCCCGCTGTCTTTCGCGTGCGGCCGGCGTCTCTGCCTCACAGAGGGGGGCTTGTGGCAATACCCGGGTCGTGGCATACAACGGGAAGTAGCAAGGGGGAGAAGTCGCGTTCCGCATGCGCCTCCCCGAAGCAAAGCGCCCCCTCCAACGCAGCGAGCCTCGAAGGCAGGGCGCCGTGTCTTGGGAGCGAACCATTGGCTTCCGCGTGACCGCGGTTCGTCTGATGAGGTAACACCTTGAACCGACAAGATACCCGAGGCATCGCAGTGGCCCGGATGATCTCGCTCGCCGCGATCAACTCCCGCGCCTTCCGCTGATCGCCTCCAGCCTGCTGGGGCGTCATCGTGCGGTGGCGGCAGCGTTGCCCTAGCTCCGCTCGCCGAGCAGCGCGTCCAGCTTTTGATAACAGGCTTCCATGCCCTGATCCATGACGGAAGCGAGCGCGCCGTCGCGGTCTTCTTTCGAGTGATAGGTTTGCGTGATGCGCATCGCGGTGGCGGCGCCCTGATCGGCGAACTGGTGCTTCTCCACGAGCGAGCCAACCGTCTGGCCCGACCCCAATGCCATCGTTTCCGTGTGAACGGCGTGCTCGTGCAGGGCCACCTCCGTGAATTCGCCCCGGAGAGTCATGACCGGATTGGCTTCATCGCTCTTCCACTCCACCGAGAGCTTGCCGCCCACGCGCGCATCACACTCGCAGGTGGTCACGGTCCAGCCCGGCGGCGGCAGCATCCAGCGACGCATCTTGTCCGGAGTGAACATGGCCTCCCACACCAGCCGCCGAGGCGCGTTGAACGTGCGGGTGAGCACGATGGTGGTGTCCGTGGGGGTTGAGATCTGCAGGCCTCGGGCTGACGTGGTGTTCATGGTGTTGTGACTCGTGACAGACGACCGAGAGGGGTCGGACTGGGTTGAATGGCGGTGAGACGCTCAGGTCCGGCGGGTACGCGCTCGCTCCTCGGACTTCATCTCATCGAGCAGAGAGTCAAGCGCTTCGAAGCGGGTCTCCCAGTGCTGGCGGAACGACTCGGTCCAGAGCGTCGCTTCCTTGAGCGGCGCGGCCTCCAGGCGGCAGAAATGCTGCCGGCCTTCGACGCGGCGCCGGATGAGCTTGGCGTGCTCCAGCACGCGCACGTGCTTGGTGGCCGCCGGGAAAGTCATTTTCAGGGGCGCGGCCAGCTCGCTGAGGTTGCGCTCCCCGCCCGAGAGTTGCCGGATGATCGCCCGACGGGCCGGGTGGGCCAGGGCGTGAAATACGAGATCCAGCCGGGGCGAGCGATCTAAAACCATGTGGTTTACTATACCAAATGGTTTTACGAGCTCAACCACGAAGATCGTCCCGCGCGCACGGAGAGCCAGGCGCCTGCCGCGCCCCTCCTGGGAAGGCAGGATTGCTGGGCTTCTCGGGATGGAGGCGGCGGGAATCGAACCCGCCGCCTGAGCCCGGGCAAGGAGCCGGAGGTCGGTCACTCCCCGCTAGCACGCGTCGTGGCACGCGGCGTGTTGGTTCGACAGGATGAGGAAGTCCTCACCCCAGGTGTTGTAGTCGCAGAAGTAGGAGGTGCCCGCGTAGGTGAAGTGCGTTCCGTCCCACAGGAAGCCGCAGCTGTAATCGACGCAGCTCGCCATCGTGATTCCCGGTCCGAGCTCCGTGTGCGGGATGCAGAAGCCGGGATCCTTGTAGCAGTCGAACCCTCCCGACAGGCCGTACGCCGGGACGCCGTAGCTGCGCGAGTCGGCGCACTCGAAGGCGTGGGGCACGGAGGTGTAGTTGGCGACCTTGTAGTCACTGCTGCTGCTGCTCAGCTCCGGGGTGTTCCCCGCGGAGCGTCCCGCGACGATCTTGAGCGCCCCCTGCTCCTGCGTCATCCGCAGCGGCTTCGACAGGCCCTTGCCGCTCAAGGACAACGAGGCGGCCAGCACCTGCCCGCCCGAGCTGCCTTCCACGGTGCTGACCTCGAAGCTGGTGCTCAGGCGCTCCTCACCTCCGAGCGCCTCCACCAGGTTGCGCCGCTCGCGCTCGATGAAGGCGGCCAGCGGATCCGGAAGGTTGCGCCGGAGCCCCGCCTCCCGGATCTTCTCCAGGCTGGAGTGGGAGAGAATGCTCTGGACCGTCACCGCGTCCCGCGCGAGCAGGGCCGCCGCGTAGGCATTCACGAGCACCCGCGCGTCCTGCTTGGAGACCTGCGCGGGAGGCATCCGCTCAACGGAGGGGGATGAGCTGTTCTGGCCCAGCGACAGCGACAGCATTCCGACGAGAATCGTGGCCTTCATGAACTCCTCGAGAGGGAAGGGACAGCAGGCGAACCGTCGCCCGAGAAAAAAGAACGCGCACCACGCGGTTTGTTACCTGCGCCAGCCCGAGACCCGGGATGATGGGAGACTCCGGAGGTAGGTCCATGGCCGTTGACGATGACGTGAGTCTCCGCCCCGAGCCTCCGCGCGGCACACAGTCCGCCGAGCAGGAGGCGCAGGCGCTCATCGCGGAAGCCCTGGCCATGGAGCGGCAGGGCCGCAGCGAGCAGGCGCTGGTCCTCCTCAACGAGAGCCTCCTGCGCTTCGACGGAGCGACCGACACGGCGGTTCACGCGCAGGTGGCCAGGGCGCTTGTGAACAAGGCGGTCATCCTCCGGCGCCAGAAGCGGACCGAGGAGTCCATGGCCGCCTGTGACGCCGTCATCCAGCGCCTGGGGGGGAGCACCGAGGCGAGCTTCCAGGAATGGCTGGCCAAGGCCTTGCTCAACAGGATGCTCCACCTGGTCGATCAGGGGCGGCGCGAGGAGCCCCTGGCGCTGGGCGATGAGATTGCCCAGCGGTTTGGTGGCATGTCCCAGGCGTCCGTCCTCAACTCCGTGGCCATGGCCATGAACGCCAGGGCCATCCACCTCTGGCAGATCGGCAGGCTCCCGGAGGCATGGACTGTCCTGGAGGAAGGACTCCAGCGCTTCGGAGGTGTCTCAGAGCCCGCGCTGCTGCCGGGTGCCAACAGCATGCGCATCAGCAAGGCGCTGCTGCTGGCGGTGACGGGCCGGAAGCAGGAAGCGCTGGACCTCTTCGACGAGGCGATCCGGAGCCTGGATGGAGGAGCCAGTGACGAGATCCACCTCCAGATGTCCAAGGCGCTCGTGAGCAAGGCCCTGGTGTCGATGGAGCTGCGCCGGTACGCGGAGGTGTTGCCCCTGTGCGACGAGCTGGTCAGGCGCTTCTCCGGTTTCGGGCTCGTGGTCCTGCGTGAGGCGGTGGCCCGGGCGTTCTCCTTGAGGGCGACGGCCCTGAGCGAGCTGAGCCGGCCCCAGGAGGAGCTGTCGACCTATGACGAGCAGCTCCGGCTGCTGGGCGAAGTGGAGGAGCTCCCCGTCCGGGAGCAGGTGGCCCAGGGCCTCATGGGCAAGGCGCTGCTCATGAGGCGGATGCGGCAGCCCGAGGCGGCCCTGGATGCGCTCGACGCGCTGCTTCAGCGGGAGGGCGAGGCGGGAGAGGCGCCGCTGCGAGAGCTGGTCGCCAGGGCCCTCTGGAGCCGGATCGTCCTCCTCGTGGAGCTGGCTCGGCCCGAGCAGGTCGTCTCCTGCTGCGATGAGATGATCCAGCGGTTCGGCTCGGAGCGGAGCGGCAGGATTCCTCGGATGCTGGCCAGGGCGCTCGTCCACAAGGGCAGTGTCCTGAAGAAGCTCCACCGGTACGAGGAGGAACTGGCCGCCTATGACGGGGCGCTCCAGCGCTTCGGTGCGGACGTGGCGCCGGAGGAGCAGGAGCTGGTGGCCCTGGCGCTCTTCGACAAGGGCGTGGCGCTCGAGCACCTGGATCGCCTCGAGGAGGCACTGGCCGTCCACGATCAGCTCCTCCGGCGCTTTGGCGGAGCGAGCGAGGAGAGCGTCCTCGCGTTCGTGGAGAAGGCGCTCCTCCGCAAGGATCGCATCCAGGAGCAGCTCCGGCGGCACGGGGCGCAGCCCTCGTGACGGAGCCGGTCGAGAGCGCGGACGTCAGCCCGGCGGCCGCACTCCCTTGGGCTGTCGCGTCCTGGCGGCGTGCTGCCGTTTAGTTGGGGGGCACCAACCTCAGGTAGAGCAGGTCGCTGTCGCCCACCGGCGTATAGGTGCGGCCGTCCAGCTCGAGCTCTCCGTGGAGGGAGGCGCCCACCACCACGGCCCCTCCCGGCTGCAGCGCGACACTGAACGTCCGGTCGTGGTCGAACACGCGGGACCACTGGTGCTCGCCGCTCGCCGAGTAGCGCGCCACGAAGGTGCGCCACGTGCTGAGGAAGGGATCGAAGCCCGTGGAGAAGCCGAAGTGTCCGCCGCCGACCTCGAACACCTCCTGGCCCGAGCCGGAGACCGTGAGGCCTCCATCCTCGCTCACGGCCAGGCGCTGGAAGTCCAGGATGAAGCCGGTCCCCGTCCCGAGGGATCGCAGCCAGACGTCCGCCCCCGAGGCGGTCAGCGTCCCGATGAAGCCGTTGGTGTTGGGCGGATACGGGTAGCTGTCATAGGGGTTGCCACCGAGGTAGGTGCCCCCCGCGAAGGTGAAGGTACCTCCCAGATTGCCGGTGAAGGCGATGCGGTTCGTCCCCTGGGGCTGGATGTCCCTCACGGCGCCATAGGCTCCATGGAGGGCCCGCTTCCACAGCAGGCTGCCCGAGGGGCTGTACTTCGCGATGAAGGGCGCTCGCAGCCCCAGAGGGCCATCCCCCAGGTTCGTCCAGGCTCCCGCCGCGCCGGCGACGAGGACGTTGCCCGCCGCGTCCGCGGCCACGCCATGGCCCTGGGGCCGCTCATCGGAGGAATCGTCCTGGCCGCTCTGGAAGGCCCTGGACCAGACGTGCCGACCGTCCCAGGAGAACCTCGCCACGAAGCCGCCCAGGCTCGACCAGTTGCCCGTGTCTCCCAATGCATTCGAGACGAGGACGCCGCCCCCCAGGTCCATCCGGCCCGCGAAGCCGCCCGTCACCAGGAGGCTGCCATTGGCATCGGTGGCGACCGCGGCGGGGAAGGCCTGCACGGGCTGGCCCTGGGCATCCCGGGCGATGAAGCCGCGAGCCCAGACGGTCTGCCCCGTCGGGGAGAACTTGGCGATGAAGAAGCCGTACTGGTACGCATCCTCCGGGACGAAGGGCAGGGGCCCCGTCCCGAGGTCCGGCGAGCCGTGGTAGCGCCCCACCGCGAGGATGTTGCCCAGCGACGTGACGACGAGGCGCGTCGGCCACACGTTGTCGGTGGCCACCACGCGGCTCCACTCCGCGCCGCCTGTCGAGGAGTACTGCGCCAGCGCGAACCCCTCGTCCTGGGGGAAGGTCGCCGAGCCGAAGCGCCCCGCCGCCACGAAGCCGCCCTGCGGACGGGGAGCCAGGGTGCTCAGGGCCTCGGGCCCCGCGCCGCCGTACTGCCGCGTCCACTCCGTGAGGCCCCCGCCTGTCCCGTGGTAGGAGCAGAACAGGGGGCTGTCCAGGGTGTAGAGCAGGCGGGGCATGCGGTCGTAGTAGGGCTCATCCCCCGAGGAGAAGGCCACGCCGTCGGAGGACTCGGGGAGCAGGGCGAAGTTGTAGAGCCCCCAGTCCGTCACGACGCCCGTCACATCGTAGCGCACGCGGCTGCCGGCGCTGACGGCGCCCAGGTTGCCCACCGGGCTCGTGGACAGTCCCGGCCGGGTGTTCCAGGTGAGGCCCTGCTCGGTCCAGTCGCCGCGAGAGCGGTACAGCAGCGGGCCATTGGAGGTGGGGTTGGTGACGTAGAACTCCAGCCAGGCCTTGCGCACCGTCATCCCCAGCGTGTCCACGTCGAACTGGAAGTAGGACTCCAGCCGGGGAGAGCCATCCACCTGAAGCTCCCGCTCCGCGCCGAAGTTCCTGTTGGGCTCGCTCTGCGAGACGAAGCCATCCGTGAAGCCGATGAGGCCCCGGCGGTAGAGGTCCGTGCGCAGCATGCAGCCCGCGGGGGCGGGTGGCTCCAGGGTGACGGTGACGACGAGCTGGGGCCGCAGGTCCGCCCGGCCCTCTCGGGAGATGAAGTCCGCGCCATCGCTCGAGGTCGGCACGAGCGCGAGGTTCACGTCGCTGCCGCCGCGCACCACGGCTGTCACGTCATACTCCACCCAGGTGCCCGGAGAGATGGCGCCCAGGTCCGCCAGCGCCCCGCCGAGCCGGGCGGGCCGGTTGTTCCAGGTGACGCGCTCCTCCTCCCAGTATCGCTCCAGGGGGAAGACCCGCGGCCCATCCGAGGTGCCATCCGAGGCGTAGAGCCGCAGCCGGGCGCGCGTCACCGTCCCCTTCACGTTGTTGAGGGAGAAGCGCAGGTAGCTCTCCGTGCGAGGCGAGAGATCGGCGAGCAGGGTGCTCTCGATGCCCAGGTTCCGCGTCGGAAGGCCCTCCTCCACGCGCGCATCGGCCAGGGGCGTGAACGTGTACGTCGTGGTTGCCGTGGGGGCCTGGGTGGAGGCCTGCTGGAGGCTCGGGACGGCTGAAGCCGGGGGCTCCGGGTCCACGCCGCCGCCACAGCCGGCCCATGTGATGAGCACCACCAGCGCCCACAACCATCGTCCTACCGTGCGACCTGGCACCACGACACACCTCCGGAAGCTGGGGAAGTGTGCGGACGGGGTGCACTCCGCGTACCTGTGGGAAAAGACCTCGAGTGAACGCCTCCCGGGCCTCGGAGGCCGCCGGTGGGAAGACTCTGGCCTGGGAAGGGAAGGGCAGGAGCGTGGAGGAAGAAAAGAATGCCGTGCCGTTGGCTCACGCCGTGCGCTGAAAGCAGTGGCGATGCCCGGGCCTCGTGGCTAGCAAGAGGGCTCCTTTTCCGGAGCCATCCCCATGTCACTTTCCATGTACCAGGCGTCTGTCCCTGTCTTCATCCGCGCGCTGAACAACCTCTCGGCGATTCTCGACAAGGCCGCGGCCCATGCGGAGGCGAAGAAGTTCAATCCCTCCGTCCTCATCCAGGCCCGTCTGGCACCTGACATGCTGCCCTTGTCCTTCCAGATTCAGACCGCGACGGACCACGCGAAGGGCTGTACGGCCCGTCTGGCGGGAATCGAGATTCCCAGCTTCCCCGACACGGAGACGTCGTTCCCCGAACTGAAGGAGCGCATCGCCAAGACTGTCGCCTTCCTCCAGGGCGTGAGCGCGGCGCAGGTCGACGGCAGCGAGGAGCGCCCCGTCACCATCAAGCGAAGGGATGGCGAGATGCGCCTGCTGGGCCAGCCCTATCTGCTGAACTTCGTGCTGCCCAACTTCTTCTTCCACGTCACGACCGCCTACGACATCCTGCGTCACAACGGCGTGGACATCGGCAAGCGGGACTTCATCGGGAACCTGTGAGCCAGCCGCCGCCCCTACCTGAACTTCCACCAGGGGCGCGAGGGTAAGGCGGGGGAGCTGGGAGCAGTGGAAGGGGCAGCGGCCCGGCGTTCCCCCAGCCCCTGGAGTGATCTGCTAAGTCGGGGTGAAGCGCTTCAGGGGGGCGAAGAGCATGGCGACGAAGAGTCGGGAACAGCAGCCGATCGACGCATATCTGGCGAGCGTGAAGGACCCGGTGGCGAGGAAGACGCTGGGGGCGCTGCGCCTGCAGCTCCGGAAGCTGCTGCCAGGGGCCACCGAGACGATCAGCTACCGGATGCCCGCCTTCAAGGTCGATGGGGAAGTCGTGGCGGGCTTCGCGTTCTTCAAGAGCCACTGTGGCTACTACCCGTTCAGCGGCGGTGTGGTGCCGGCACTGAAGTCGGAGCTGGAGGGGTACTCCACGTCGAAGAGCGGCGTCACCTTCCAGCCCGACGAGCCGCTCCCGGCGAAGCTGGTGAAGCGGCTGGTGCAGGCACGGCTCGCGGAGATCGCCACGGGCGGGAAGAAGCCCGCGGCTGCGAGTAAGAGCGCGCTCATCACCGCCCGCGTGACCGACAGCGCCGTGAAGGACGCCACCGGGCGGGATTGGAAGACCTGGATGCGTGCCCTGGATGCGGCGGGGGCGGCCGAGCTGAACCACAAGCAGCTCGTCGCGCTCGTGGCCCGAGAGGTCGAGTCCGGCTGGTGGCAGCAGTCGATCGCGGTGGCGTATGAGCAGGCTCGCGGCAAGCGGGTGGTGGGCGAGACCGCCACGACGGGCTTCCAGGTGGGGGTGGTGCGCACGCTGCCGATGACCGTCCCCGCGTTGTGGGACCTGGTCTCGAAGCAGGCGGAGCGCTGGCTCGGCCCGGGCGCGACGCTGAAGCTCGAGCCGGGGAAGGGCTATGAGGTCCCCAAGAGGCGCGGAGCCCCCGGCGTGCGCGGAGAGCTCCGGGTGGTGAAGCCCGAGCAGCGCCTGCGCATGACGTGGCAGCCAGACGATTGGAAGAAGCCGGCCACGTTGCAGCTCACGCTGGTGCCGAAGGCGCGAGGAGCTTCGCTCCATGTACACATGGAGAAGCTGCCGGACGCGAAGGCCCGGGAGGCCATGCGCGAGCACTGGTCGAAGGTCCTCGAGAAGCTCGCGAAGGCGTGAGCTGTGCGCGGATCAGCGCGCGAATACGCTCGACACACGTGGAGTGGAGGGCCTGCTGGCCCTCCCTCGGCGCCGCGTGCCCATCTTCCTGGGTTGGACAACCCGGAGAGGCGTTGGAACTCCCGTCGACGCCGCTAACATGAGAAGGCATGCCGCTCGTCAGCCTCTTTCTGAAACGTGTCACCAACGGGCTCGATTCCAAGAACGCCGATTACAAGTACCGGCTCTCCGTGACCGAGTGCGTGGACTTGATGTTCGCCTCCACCGTCACACACGCCCCCAGCTCGACGCCGGTGACGGCCGGGACGACGTGGACCCCTGTCTCCACGCATCCCCCGCACGCCCATGCCCACATCAGCGGTGAGGGCTTCTCGCCGACGAAGGGCAAGACGGCTCCCAAGGAGAGCGAGCACCTGGACCCGGTCACGCGCGCGGCCTACCTGGGCATCCACCAGGAGCGCTTGATCGTGGACCCGCAGGTCACCAAGAAGATCGCCGGCACCAAGACCAAGGTGCCCGAGCCCTATACCCAGCGCAAGAAGCACTCCCAGTTCGAGGACTCCGAGGTCGCGCTGATGACCTTGTTCTTCGCCCTGAACACCGAGACTGGCCAGCAAGCGCTCCTGCACCTGGAGACGGCGACGTCCGGCGGCGGCTTCGTCGCGCGCCGCGCCGTCCTCAACTCGCAGTCCGCCGCCGAGTGCCTCAAGAAGCTCCCGATGCTCAAGGACAAGAAGCCGTCCTCCCACCCTCTGCGAGGCAAGACGCCGGGGGTGCTGGAGCGCGGCACGGGTGGGGCGGGAGCCGCGCCGGTCACGAACCAGGCCATCGTGGGGACGGTGACGGTGCTGGACGCGACAGCGACAGGCGACCTGCTGGTGACCACGCACTACCCCGTGAGCTCGTGGAAGACCGCGCCCTCCGCCTCGCACGACAAGGTCGAGCGCTCGGGGGACGCCTTCGCCACCGACTCGGTGGAGAAACCCTGGCGCACGGACCAGCAACTCCTCTGGTCGCCCGAGAAGGTGTGCGTGAAGTGCGAGAAGCTCTTCGTGGGGACCGGCTTCCGCTGGTACTACTGGCACTGCTGCAGGAAGTGCGGCTACCAGTACTGCCCCTCGTGCGGTGACAAGCTGAAGTGGGCGGGGTGGTTCACCCGCGAGCGCAGGTGCGACCAGAAGTCGTGTGACGGCGTCACCTTCCTCTTCTGAGCGCGCAGCACCGTGCGCCGTGGGCCCTGGCGAGGTGTGGCGTTGTGACGGGACTGACACAGTCCCCGCATGCGGCATGTCACAGGCTTGTGGTACTCGGGGGCCCTCACCTGTGGAGCCCCCCCATGCAACTACGTACCCTCGCCCTCGCCAGCCTCGCCGCGCTCGCGGCCTGCAACAACGACATTCCCGAGACCGCGGAGGAGACCGGCGTCAGCACCGCCGCGGTGACGGCCACCCGTCTCTACGCCGCGGTAGGCGACAACGAGCTCAGCTTCGAGACGCTCGGCACCTTCGAGGAGCGTGAGGGTGTCCGCGCCCTCATCATCCGCGCCACCGCGAACCGCTACCTCTCGGACGTCCTGAGCTTCGTCCCGGATGACGCCTTCGGGGAGGCGAACATCATCAGCGAGCGCCGGTTCGAGATCGTCCTCCGCGAGGGCCATGAGCTCAACACCGTGCTCTCCGGCCTGCCGCTCTTCGTGCGCGTCGACACCTTCACGGGCACGCCGCGCTCGTACACCGCGCGCATCGTGATTGCCCCGCGCTTCTTCGACTTCCGCGGCGACAGCGGCATCTGGATCGAAGAGGCGGTGAACCCCATCTACGTCGTCCGGGGTAACAACAACCTGCTCTATCGCGGCCGCGCCGCGGTGTCCGGGTACGTGGACTGGCTCTCCGTCACGGCGCCCGACGGCATCCCGCAGGTCTACGGCCGGCCCAACTACCGCCTCGACTGGTCGTATCCGGCGCTGTACCAGGCCATCGACCCGCACACCGTGCCGCTCACCTTCAGCGCGGGCGCCGATAACGGGGTGGACATGCAGAAGACGGCGCGCCTCGTCGCTCGCGTGACGGAGCTCGCGGTCACCGATGGCGACGCCTACGACGTCTGGCCCAGCCCCGACTGCGACCCCGCCGTCTACAGCTGCTACCACTCACAGCCCGCGGGCACGACGGACTTCGGCCACTGCGGCACCTACCGCCAGGTCCTGCGCTGCACGTACTAGCGGGCCGTCGCTGCGTGCCCCATGAGGAGCTTGGCCCGTGCCCGGAGCGGATGCTCGGACCGCCAGGTCCCGTCTTCGTTCCCAGTCCGATGATTTCTCCCGGGGGGCCCACCGCGACGGCCCCCGTCAGGGCGTGTACAGCTCCGCCGACGCGAGCTCATAGTTGCCATCGACGATCTGTCCCCCGACGGCGAGGACCCTGCCGTCGGGCAGCAGCACCGCCGTGTGGTCTTCGCGAGCGGTGGCCATGGAGCCTGTCATGCTCCAGGTGCCCAGGGCCGGATCGTACAGCTCCGCTGTCTCCTGGGAGCCGTCGGGGCCGCCGAGTCCCCCCGCGACGAGGACCTTGCCGTTGGGCAGCAGCGTCGCCGTGTGGTTGAAATGAATCTTGTTCATGGAGTTGGTGGGACTCCAGGTGCCCGTGGCCGGGTCATACAGCTCCACTGTCCGGAGGCCATTGCCTCCCGCGACGAGGACCCTGCCGCCCGGCAGCAGCGTCGCCGTGTGGTTCTCGCGAGGTGAGCTCATGGAGCCGGTCTGGCTCCAGGTGTTCGTGGCCGGGTCGTACAGCTCCACCGCCGTGCCCGGCGGTGAATTGCCCCAGCCTCCCGCGACGAGGACACTGCCGCCCGGCAGCAGCGCCGCCGTGTGGTAATAGCGAGCTGTGGCCATGGGGCCGGTAGGGCTCCAGGTGCCCGTGGTCGGGTCATACAGCTCCGCTGCCGGGAGGTTGTTGCCTCCCACGACGAGGACCTTGCCGCCCGGTAGCAGCGTCGCCGTGTGCCGCGCGCGCCCTTCCGCCATGGAGCCGGTAGGGCTCCAGGTGCCCGCGGCCGGGTCGTACACCTCCGCCGAGTGGAGGTAGGGCTCGAAGGGGTCCGCTTCATCGAACCGTCCCCCGCTGACGAGGACCTTGCCGCCCGGCAGCAGCGCCATCGCGTGGGAGGTGCGACGGTGGCTCATGGAGCCCGTGGGGGCCCAATAGCCCATGGGGAAGGGACAGTCTGGCAGTCCCGTCACCGCGAAGCTCCGGGTCGCCGTGAGGTAGCTGGAGAAGGGGTTGGTGACGGTGACGGTGATGGAAGCAGCAGCGTTGGCGTTGACGCAGGCGGGTGCTGTCCAGGTGATGCGGCTGCGAGAGCCGTCGCTGTCGGGGGTGCCCAGCGAGCCTGTATTGGCCTCCCAGGAGAAGGAGAGGGCCGCGCCCTGCGGATCGCTGGCCACCACCTCGTAGGTGAGCACCTGTCCCGGGGTTGCCGTGTCCGAGGACCTGTAGGAGCGGATGATGGCGGGCTCGGAGGGGGGCGGAGGGGGCGTGTCCCGGACGCACAGGGCGACGCTGCCCGTGGTCTGTCCTCCTCGTCCGTCCGAGACGGAGACCGTCAGTCGGCAGTTGTTGCAGGCGCCGGCGGGCAGGAGCGAGGGCGTGAACCGCGCGGAATGGGAGGAGGCGTTGCTCCAGGAGCCGGCGCAGGTGGCGCTCCAGGAGTAGGAGAGGCTGTCCCCATCCGGGTCGGAAGCAGCGACGGAGACAGAGGTCGTCTGCCCCACGGACAGCTGCGTGGGCGTGGCACCGAGCGAGGCCACCACGGGGGAGCTGTTGAAGCAGATGGACAGCTGCGCCTCGCCCTCTCCGTCATGGGTGACGTTGACGGACAGGGAGATGCTGGAGGACAGGCCGCGCGAGTCCGTCACGGTCAGCGTGAGGGTCTGGAGGCCGGTGGAGGCCGGAGCGGTCCACGAGGTGGCGGCCTCGGAGGGCGAGGCGAAGGAGCCCGCGGTGGCGCTCCAGGCGTAGGAGAGGGTGTCGCCCGGGTTGGGATCATGAGCGGTGGCCCACAGGGAGAGGACGCCGCCCGCGGACACAGAGGTGGCGGAGGCCACCAGGGAGTCGATGAGCGGGGCCTCATTGACGAAGGGGGGAGGAGGATTGACCTGCTGGAGGGTGATGGCGACCAGGGTGGTCTGGTTGGCGGAGAGGGTGACGCCAGAGGCGGAACCCTCGAAGAGCAGGGTCCCGGAGGAGTCGAAGGCCCGAGCCTGGAAGGAGCGGTTGGAGCCCGCGGGGATGTTGCCGATGGTGCCGCCCCACACCCCGTTGGAGGGGGCGAGGTCCAAGGTCACGGAAGGGATGTCCGCGGCGCTGGAGGTGACGGAGACACGAGCGATGCTGGAGGTCAGCGCCTGACGCATGGAGACGGCGAAGCGGGCCGAGCCCGTCTCGGATGAAGAGTCAGCGCAGCCGACCAGCAACACCACGGTGATTGCCAACAGCACCTGCGCGAGAGTCTTTTTCACAGTCCCCCCTGAGTGACCGGAATGCGCGGTCATGGAACAGGAAGGGAGGGTGTCCCGGCTATTGCCCTGAATGTCCTGTGCGCAGTTCGTTGCTGGGCTTCAGCGACTCTGTCTGCTGTCACGCATCCCGGGAGCGCGTGGCACCGAATTGTGTCTGGCTCCCCGCCCATCGTTGCTAGGCCTGGGCGTCATGGCGACGCGCTCTCCGCTGGAACCGACGTATGATCTGCTGCACCAGCAGGCTCGACACCCGCTCGATGCCCTCTTCGCTCCCCGGAGCGTGGCCGTGGTGGGCGCCAGCGAACGCCAGGGCAGCGTGGGCCGCACCATTCTCTGGAACCTCATCAGCAGCCCCTTCGGCGGCACCGTCTATCCGGTCAACCCGAAGCGGAACAACGTGCTCGGCATCCGCGCCTGGCCTTCCATCTCCGCCATCCCGGAGCAGGTGGATCTGGCCGTGGTCGTCACCCCGTCCCCCACCGTGCCCGCCGTCATCCGCGAGTGCGTCCAGGCAGGCGTGAAGGGCGCCATCATCATCTCCGCCGGCTTCAAGGAGACGGGCCCCGAGGGCGTCCGCCTGGAGCAGGAGGTGATGGCCGCGGCCCGGGGCCACCTGCGCATCATCGGCCCCAACTGTCTGGGCGTCATGCGCCCCACCTCCGGCCTCAACGCCACCTTCGCGGGCGCCATGGCCCGGCCCGGCAACGTGGCCTTCATCAGCCAGAGCGGCGCCCTGCTCACCGGCATCCTCGACTGGAGCCTGCGCGAGTCCGTGGGCTTCAGCGCCTTCGTCTCCATGGGCTCCATGCTGGACGTGGGCTGGGGAGACCTCATCGACTACCTGGGCAACGATCCCCGCACCCGCAGCATCCTCCTGTACATGGAGTCCATTGGCGACGCGCGCGCATTCCTCTCCTCCGCGCGCGAGGTGGCGCTCCAGAAGCCCATCATCGTCATCAAGGCCGGGCGCACCGCTCAGGCGGCCCAGGCGGCCGCCTCGCACACCGGCACGCTGGCCGGCAGCGACGAGGTGCTCACCGCCGCCTTCCGCCGCGCCGGTGTGCTGCGTGTCGACAGCATCTCGGACCTCTTCTACATGGCCGAGGTGCTGGCCCGGCAGCCCCGGCCAGAGGGCCGTCGGCTCACGCTGATCACCAACGCGGGCGGACCGGGCGTGCTGGCCACGGATGCGCTCGTGTCGGGCGGAGGAGAGCTGGCGAAGCTGTCCGAGCAGACGGTGACGGCCCTCGACGAGTTCCTGCCACCTCAGTGGAGCCACGGCAACCCGGTGGACATCCTGGGAGACGCGGACCCCGAGCGCTATGCGAAGA
Source organism: Hyalangium gracile (assembly GCF_020103725.1). Taxonomy (NCBI): domain Bacteria; kingdom Pseudomonadati; phylum Myxococcota; class Myxococcia; order Myxococcales; family Archangiaceae; genus Hyalangium; species Hyalangium gracile. The sequence goes on from NZ_JAHXBG010000006.1 coordinate 422,429, forward strand.
CGCTCGAGGTGGCCGGCGCGGACGAGAACAGCGATGGGCTGCTCGTCATCCTCACGCCCCAGGACATGACGGAGCCCACGCAGACGGCGGATCGGCTCAAGCCCTACGCCCGCATGGGCAAGCCGGTGCTGGCCAGCTGGATGGGTGGCTCCGCGGTCGCCGCGGGCGAGCGCATCCTCAATGACGCGGGCATCCCGACGTTCGGCTACCCGGACACGGCCGCGCGCATCTTCAATTACATGTGGCGCTACAGCTACAACCTGAGCGCCCTCTATGAGACGCCGACCCTCGCGGAGGAGCCCACGGGGGATGCTCGCGAGCGGGCCCAGGCGCTCATCCACGCCGTCCGCTCCGAGGGCCGCACGCTGCTGACGGAGTACGAGTCCAAGCAGTTGCTGGCCGCCTATGGCATCCCCACCGTGGAGACGCGGTTGGCCGGCACGGTGGACGAGGCGGTGGCGCAGGCCGAGTCCCTGGGCTACCCGGTGGTGGTGAAGCTGCACTCGCGCTCCATCACCCACAAGACGGACGTGGGAGGCGTGCGGCTGAACCTGGGCAGCGCGGCCGCGGTGCGTGAGGCCGTGGAGGGCATCCGCCGGAAGCTCCAGGAGCTGGGCCAGGGCGACGCCTTCGACGGCGTGACGGTGCAGCCCATGGCGAGGCTGGACGGGTACGAGCTCATCGTCGGCAGCAGCCTGGATGCGCAGTTCGGCCCGGTGCTGCTCTTCGGCGCGGGCGGTGTGCTGGTGGAGGTGTTCCAGGATCGGGCGCTGGGGCTGCCTCCCCTGAACACGACGCTGGCGCGTCGGATGATCGAGCGCACCCGCATCCACGAGGCGCTCAAGGGAGTGCGCGGGCGCCCTCCCGTGGACCTGGCGGCGCTGGAGAAGCTGATGGTGCGCTTCAGCCAGCTCGTGGTGGAGCAGCGCCTCATCCAGGAGGTGGACATCAACCCGCTGCTGGCCTCGCCCGAGCGGCTGCTGGCGCTGGACGCGCGCGTGGTGCTTCACCCCACGTCGGTGCCCGAGTCCGCGCTGCCACCGCTGGCCATCCAGCCCTACCCCTACCAGTACACCTGGCGGTGGAAGGCCCGGGATGGCCAGGAGTACATCCTTCGCCCCATCCGCCCCGAGGACGAGCCGAGGATGGTGGCGTTCCACCATGCCCTGTCCGAGCAGAGCGTGTTCATGCGCTACGCCGGCATGATGCGCCTGGATCAGCGGGTGGCCCACGAGCGCCTGACGCGCATCTGCTTCATCGACTACGCACGGGAGATGGCGCTGGTCGTCGAGAACCCCCGGGTGGACGGCGGAGAGATCGTCGGCGTGGGCCGGCTCACGCGGCTGCTCGGCACCTCGGATGGGGAGTTCGCCATGCTCATCAGCGACAGGATGCAGTGCCAGGGGCTGGGCACGGAGCTGCTCCAGCGCCTGGTGGACATCGGCCGCGACTGGGGCCTCTCGCGCATCGTCGCGGACATCCTCGGGGGCAACCGCCCCATGCAGCGCGTCTGCGGCAAGCTGGGCTTCGAGATTCTCGGCTTCGAGGACCCGAGGGCGGAGATGGTGAAGGCCGTGAAGGTCCTGGGCTGAAGCAGGAGGGAGGTTGAGGTACCGGTCGAAGAGGGCTCGGGCGTTCAACTCGTTCGTGCCCCGGGAGCCTCGGGATCCATCGCCGTTCGCGGGACTCCTCTCGCACGAGCTCCAAGAGGGTCGAGAGCCTTCGCTCGCCGCGGACGTGCACGAGTTGCGGAAGGAGCGAGACGAGCAAGCTCGCGTCCGGGGAAGCGAAGACGCAGTAACCCACCAGCATTCGAACATCCGGCGGGCCATCTGGATCGCCATTTCTGACCTCGCCATCGGGCAACACGATCTGCGCGGTGGCGCGCTTGCCCCTGGGAGGCTCGGCCGTGACCCAGGCATTCCTGCCTCGGTTCCGGCAACGGAAGGCTGGAGTCGTCGTGAACGTCTCGTCCGGCACGACGCTGAAGCCGCTCCCGATGCTTGCCGTGTACACAGCGAGCAAGGCGGCGCTCAACGCATTCACCGAGTCGCTCGCGCTGGAACTCCAGCCCTTCAACGTGCGGGTGAGCCTCGTGATGGAGCCGTTCACCCGGTCGCTCGACGTGGCGGAGGTGATCTGGCGTGCGGTGAACGATTCGTCGAGCCCGATCCGCCAGCCCGCCGGCGCGGATGCCGTGGCGTTGGCCAGGTCGAACTGAGCCTGGAGGTGACGGGACTGATACAGTATGGCAATCGGGTACTTCGTCCTGTTCACGCTCGCTTCTCAGTCCGGTCCTCGCAGGACATCCACCGAGACCTCCAGGGAGTCCATCAGGAAGTAGAGCGCGCCCTCGAACTTGAGTGTCTTCACCTTCTCGATGGTGACGATGTATTCGAGTGCGCCGACCCGCTGACGCTTGGATGCACCGACCTCGAAGTCCTTGGAGGTAAAGGCAACGCGGCCCTTCTCCTCCTCGCCGTCTCCTGCGTCCGGCGTCGACCGGGCGCTCAGCTCGATGCCGAAGTCCGGAGCAATGCTTCCCTCCGGGTGGTTGTAGGCCTGCCCGTCCCAGGAGAGGAAGTAGGCATAGCCGAGCACGCTCTCTCCCTGAGACTCGCGGACGATGAGCGTGCGCCCGGTGCAGCAGAAGGGCCCCACGTAGTGGTTGTCATTCGCGATGCCGTCCTGAGGCAGTCGGTAGGAGCCCACCAGCCGCTCCTGCTCCTCGGCGGTGAGCCCGCCTGAACAGCCCGCTCCCAGCGTGGCCATGACAGCCAGTGCCACCGCGCACAGCATCCTCGAGTTCTGCATGTCTACCCCTCCGCTTCACATGGGAAGTCCCAGCCCCTGTGCAATGCATGCGCCACCCCCCGCGGGCCCTGGGAGCGTGCGGAGCAGGGCGAGGTGCAGTGCCAATCTGTCCGAGGGCGCGCCGGAAGGGGCGTACAGATTGTCATCGGGTCACCGAGACCCGAAACCGGGGTAACTTCAGAGCACCCGCCGGTCGCGCAGGGCTCTCATGAAACGGAAAGAACAGCACGCCAATCCCGACGACCGCTAAGGACCCGAAGGTTTCTCGGGCGCAGGGAAGGAGGGCCGTTTGAAATGAGGGGCGGGCAGCACGGCATTGGCCGGTACCCCGCGGGTGTCACCGGTCTTGAGGAACTCGATGACCGCCGCCCGGACTGCGGGCTGCTGCTCAAGGACCGCATAGCGGGCGCCGTGCCTGCCACGGTGCACCAGGATCGTTCGGCTGTTCGGAAAATACGGCTGCATGTTCAGCGTGTTCTCGACGGGCGTGGACGTGTCCCAATCGCCATGGATGAAGAGCACCGGGATGGAGCTCAACACCGGCACCCGTAGCTCGTCACCCACGTCCGGGGACGGCCAGACCGGCGCCGATCCGGTGTAGGAGTCGAGGGTGGCCGTGCCGAGGAACTCGACGCCCGGGTCGGTTCGGAGGAGGTGCTCACGGGCCGCCGTCACTCCGAGGCTCGTATCGATCAGCGGGCCGATGAGGGGCCACCGGTTGTCCTGGCGCTGCTTCACGAGGTCGCGCGCCCAGTCATCATAGTGACCGTGATAGAGCGACAGGACAAAGGCCGGCCACACGTGGGCGGGCGCGACCAGCGAGTCCTGAAGCTCATTGAGCCCGAGCACCACCTCTCGAACCCTCCCCGTCGTCTCGTCCTCGAGCTTGACCGTGACTGGCCCGCGCGCGAAGCGTTCGCGCACCGCGCGCAACGCGCCCATGACGCCGCCCTTCGGCAGGTAGGGCGCGAGCCCGGGGTCCCGGTCGGCGTCGAAGGCAATGCGTTGAAGCGCCGCGAGGACGTGCGAAGGCATGTCGTACCCGAAGTCGAGCGGCTCGACGGCCGCCAGCTGCGCGCGGGCGACAATCTCGGGGTGAAGCCGCATCACGGCGAACGCCCACTGCGACCCGAAGCTCTCCCCGGAGAGCGTGATCTTGTCGTACCCAAGGGCCCGCCGCAGATCGTTCACGTCCTCGGCGCACTGAACGATGGTGTACCCGGCGAGGTCTTTATCCGGGTGGGCCGCGATCGCTTCTCGGGCCGCCTTCACCATGTTCGCGGTCTCGGCCGACGGCGAACCCGGCCTGTCCAAGGGTTGGTGCAGGTAGGCAAACTCGAGCATCTCTCCGCGCTTCGAAAAGCCGCGTTGGTCAAGGACCACGACGTCGCCCGCGGCGTTGAGCATGTCCCACAGTGTGAGCAGGGCTTGCCCAACAGGGTCTCCGTCGACCAGGGCGTTGAGATCGCTATTCCCAGGCCCGCCGGGCAGATTGAAGATTGGCGGGGCCCCCGTGGGCTGCGCCGCTCGGAAACGGGCGAACCCAATGCCGATGACGCGGCTGCCCGGGACGGCCCGGTTCTCTGGCACGTAGAGGGTGCCTAGCTCGTACCGCACCGTCCCGGCCCCGATCTTCTTCACGGAGGCGGTCTCGATGACGATCTCGCCGGCCTTGTGGGCGCCTGCTGCGCGAGCCTGAGAGGTGAGGGTGGCAAGAGCGAGGGCCAGGAACGCTCCGGCTGTGCGACTGAGCCCCGTCGGTTCGATGCGCGCGACTGGCTTCTCCATGGCAAGGACCTCCTCGTGTGACGCAAGCGGTGCATCGGGCCCAGGCTCCTCTGGAGCGTGCGGGTGACGTCAGGGCCCGTCAGAGGCTCACGCTACCCGCGGGTGTGTATCGGGTCTTGAACACGATTAGGGCAGCCTGCCCTCACGTCGCGCGTCGTGGTCCGCGCTCCGCCCGTCGCGAACGCGTCAAGAGTCGGCAGACTGCCGTCGCAGCGCTCCCGGCGGGGCGCCCCGCTCGCGGCGAATGGCCCTCGTCATATGACTCTGATCGGCGAAGCCGACCGCCGCCGCTGTTTCGGCGAGCGTGCCCCCGCGGTCGATGAGCTCCAGGGCGTGAAACACGCGATGTGCACGCAGATAGTGACGCGTCGTCATGCCCCAGTGGGCGCGAAAGGATTGCGCGAGGTGCACGGGGTGCGTGCCGACGACGCGCCCGAGCTCTCCCAGCGTTGGCGGCTGGGCCATGTTCGCCACGAGGAGCTCGCGGGCCTCGTCGAGCCATGCGGGCGGGCGCCGTCGGGGCATTTCATCGAGCGTGCGCAAGATCGTCTTGACCGCATCGCGTACGCGACGGCGCCGGCACGGACGGGGCTCGCCGAACGCCCGCGCCAGGAGCTGTCCGAGCTCGAGAGCGGTAGGGAGAGCGAGGCGCGGCGGGTCGATGGCGGCGCGCGCCCGTCTGTCGCTGGGGTCCAACTGGACGAACAGCAAGTGAGCGCCCTGCGCGTGGTATTGGTTCTCGTGAGAGCGAAGGGGTCGACGCGTAAAGAGGGCGAGCGGCGTATGGCTGTCGAGCTCGAGCCCGGACCGCTCACTGCCTCCCCCAGCCAGCAAGACGCCGAGCTTCGCCGTGTCATGCGCGTGGGTAGGTAGGACGAGCGCCGGCGCGTGCCGCACCTCGATGACGCGCATCCCATCGAGATGCAGCTCGTCTTCGATGACAGCGTAGCCCCGCACACGGTTCATCGCGCTGGCACCCCACCAGGCCAGCGCCGCTTGTCGCGCATGCAGGGCCTGGGGCTTGGCGACGATGGACCGAGCGATGTCTGCGTGTAGCGCCCCCTCATTGGACGGAGCTTCATCAAATAGGAGTTGGCCATGGGGTTCGGACGATAGTCCGAACCGTGGCCCCTGTCGGCTCCTCGATGGGAGCAGCAGGCCCCGTTCCCCAAGGGAGAGGCCCTGGCGGCAGGTGCTGGCGGATGTCCAGGTCACCGCGAAGGGCACCGTGGTGGTGCTGGCGGCGACGCCCCACTGGGACCCCGGTTGCGGCGCACGGCGACGGGCGGGTGGGTGGTTCGGCTCACGGAGACGCCGCTGGATCTCGACAACCCAGCGCACCTGGAGGCGCTTGTGCGCGCGTATGATCGTTTCCCGGAGGTTGGTGGGCGCGTCAACTCGCGCTGAGAGATCTGCCGGGTGCTCCACTGGCCCGAGATGGGAGCGCTCGACTGGAGGCGGCGGGAATCGAACCCGCTGCTCAGACTTCCTCGTCGGGCAAGAGCGTGCGGAGCAGCGCGTCGTCGGGACCCAACGGACGCCAGCCAGGCGGCGGTGGCGTCGCACGGAGTGCAGCCCTGACCTGATCAGCTCGTGCCTGATGTGTTTCAGGGGTGTAGGCGGACCATGAACCGAGCGCCTTGGCCACCTTGAAACGGTTTGCGTCGTCCATCACGGCTGGCCAACCATCGGGGAGGCTCTGGGCCAACATGCGCACGAGCACATCGCGCACGAAGCGTGTGACCTGTTTGCGCTGCTCCGCCTCCGCAAGCAACTCGCTCAGCACCTGCACTCCGACGACATCCTCCTTGCCCAGTTCCTCGGCCAACGCATACAGCGGGACCGCAGGGCGCGCCTCGGCGAACGCGGTGAGCGACTCGTAGCCCCGCTCGCGTACCCGCTCATACAGTCGGGCCTTCCAGTTGCCCTGCCAGGCACGTCCGTCGGTCATCGCCCTCTCCAGGGGGTGAAGTTCATCGGAATGCCGTAGTCCTTCATACGCTCCGCGACGAGGTTCAGGACCTCGTTTCGCGTCAACCTCCGGCCCACCTCGAGCTCAGCGTCGCGTAGCGCCTTCATGATCATCTGGTTCCATTCTCGAGGCCATGTACGCCCCAGACGCCAATTGCCACCGCCATGGACCGCCTGGTGGTGAGCCTGCTCCAACTCGACGCAGAACTTGTCGATGTCCATGCTGCCATTGAAGCCGCGCTTCTCGAACCACTCGCGGAACTCCTCCGGCAGGACGTGATGTTGTGGCCGTTCGGCCATCCCCGCTCCCGCTTTGCCAGTCTCGTGTATGGCGGAAACCTCGGGGCCCTCGCCCAGCGCCTCGCGCACGCCTTGCGGTAACGCCTGGTTCGCTTGCGCCATCAACACCAGTCCGGCGTGGATGCGCACTGCGGCGCCGACAGCGAAAGCAGAGAGGACGCCCGCCCGCACCAGCCGTCGCATCAACTCCACCCACTCGGCGGTGACAACGAGCTGCGAGCCCATCATCACTCCGTTGGAGCCCATCACCAGTCCCACGCCCACCAAGGCAGGTGCGGTTGGCGGCAGCCGTGGCAGCGACAACTTCAACATCGATACCATCGTGAGCATCTCTATCGCTTGCGCCGCCGCGATGAACTGACCTGCGCGTTCCATGGACGCGCGAGCGCCCTCACGGAGGGAATGGAACTCCTGGGTGAGCTGGCCCATCAACGCGGGCAGCGCGGCCGTTGCTGCCTCTACCTGTGCTGGCTCCAGGGAGGACAGTGCCCTCATGGAGGGCTCAATGAGCTGCTGCACGCGGTGGATGTTCCGCAGCAGCCGCTCGACGCTGTAGGCGGGGCACTGTCGCAGGATAGCCTCTGCAAGGTTGAGAAAATCGACCCATGCGGCGAGCAGAGTGACGCCGGAGATGGCGGCCTGGAGTCGTGGGCCAGCGAGGCGCAGGAGGGCCAATCCCATGGTCGGCTCATCCACCGCCCATGCAGCGTCAGCCAGCGGGCTGATGCCCCCCAGAGCGCCAGCAAGCCATTGCATCTGGTGAGAGCCATAGGCGATGGAAGGGACGAACAGGCCGTTGACCTGGCCGGCGAGGCCTCTGTTGTCCGCGAGCTGGCGGAGCGCAGCGGCGATATCGCCCCTGGGGCGGTTCACGTCCTCGAGGGCACTGAGGAGCGCTTGGCGGGTGCGAGTGACGAACTGGCGCTCGGGCTCTGAAGCGGCGACAGGCGTAGCCGCCCTGGCAGAGAACGAGCGGACTGCGGGCCCTGCCTCCTGCCGATAGGCGGTACCTGCCGCATGGGGAACCTCAAGGCGCCCGCTCCCCGCCGCACAGCTCATGAGCACGGCCGCGATGCCTGCCAACGCGAGGGCTGTTCTTCTCATGGGTCGGCCTGCCGTGATGGTGGAAGGCGGAGGCTACATGAAGCCTTGAGGCCGAAGCAGCCCGCAACCTGCTCAGGTGGCTGTTCGCCTCGAGTGGAGGCGGCGGGAATCGAACCCGCAACAAGGTGGAAGCAAAACCCTCAGCAGGTCGCGCTGTTACCGGCCAACGCCTTGATCTCACACCGGATCGTTCCCCCGCTTCGTCCCATCTCGTCCCGTCTCGTCCCGTTCAATTCCCCGCTGGAGGGGCACACTGGGGGCACATGCGACCCAACCAGGTCAAGCCGCTCACGGATCCGAGCGGCCAGAGTTCCCCGATCTCCCAGGGCTCACGAGAAGCCAGCCCATGGGAGTGGCAGCGCCCTGTCCCTCCCATGCGTTGCGTCAGCGCGGCGGCCATCCACAGCGGCCGTCTGCTGGGACGCAGTTCTTGCGTGCACTGCTGGACGGGGTCACCTGCTGCCAGTTCGGCCAGATGACACATCCTGCGGAGGCGGCATTCACGCTCCACCCCGTATCAATTACGGGGGGGCATGCCATCACAAGGAAAATCGAGCGGAGCGGGGTAGGAGCCAATGGGCCCAGAAAAGAGGTTCCCAGGCTTGTACGCGGCCATTGCGCTGGGAAGTCTCTTCATCTCCGCCTCCCAAGTCGCCGTGGCGTGGATCGAAAAGCAGGGAGCCCTCGAGAATGAGCGAGTCCAGCAGGATCGCGAGTACGGCCTCAAATTCGTGGAACTCGTCGTCAGGGATCCCGAGAGATTCTTCGGGCGGACCCCCGATGAGCAGGAGCGAATGCGCCGTGTCATCACCCTCTCTTTTCCGCCCGATTTCTCCCAGAAACTGTTCAACCGATTCGAAGCCACCGCCTCGACAGTTTCTGACAGGATCGAGTGGAGACAGGCTGGCGAGCAGGTCGCCGCTCTCGGCAGCGGCGACTCGGAAATCGCGCGTGCCACCATGCTCTATATACAATACACCCATCGAGCGGACGCATCGCTGGTGGAACAAGCCATGTCCGAACTGCGCCTGAGAGGATACAAGGTCCCTGGGAGGGAATTCGTCTACAAGAATCTCGGGGCAACTCTCCTCTACTTTCACCCAGAGGATGAACAGGCGGCGAAAGCGCTGAAGTCGGTGCTCGATGAGTTCATGGCGGATCACAAACTGGATGTCAGCTTCAACGTCGAGAACTTTGGCACTCGATATCCCAATACGCCCAAAGGCATCGTCGAGGTCTGGCTTCCACCCATATGGCCAGCCAGGCCGCCACAGTCGGCCTACTGCTACCAAGAGGAAGTGCCGACGCGAAGGGATGCTCTGAAATATTCGATCTATTGCCAACCGACTGAACAGCTATGCGTGCGCTGGCGGGGAGAAAACTCGCAGACTCGACAATCGCAGTGTGTACGGTTGGAGTTCGCCAACTCGGGATGGAATCCTCAGTTCGACCCCACAACGACTTTCTGGTACGAGCATCGTGCTGATCCCTTTCCCCCTCCGTTTCCTCAACTCCCGGCCAACTATTAGAGAAAGGCGCCGCTGCCATCCGCCATCGGGCGCGCGAGGGCGCCACGGTGAGCGCCGCTGCGGCCCTGGAGCGTGCTCCACGGGGCCGGGCTGGCAGGTGTCCGACGCGCCAGGGCTCCACGGGCGCAGCAGACGAGCCTCGACGCGCGCGCGGGCTCGCCTGGCCCAGTTTCCCCTGTCCGATGCTCGCGCCTGCCTGTCCGACGCGCGGGGCCCCACGGCCCGAGTAGCTCGACGGGCCCGCCTTCCTGGCTGCCATGCTGGGCCGCACCTGCGCTCGTGCCGGGGCGCGCTGGTACGCTATAGCGGAAACTCCCGCAGCCTTGACCCGCAGCACCTCGCTTGCTTGAAAGAACGTGGCCATGCGTATCCGAACTTGCAGCACACTGCTGCTCCTACTTCTGCTCTCGGCCTGCGCAACGACGGAGCCGAGCCCGGGAGAGTGGGAGGATCCGAGTCCAAGATTCGCCAACCTTCAGCGGGCAGCGCAGTACCCCTGGACGGACGACGGGCATTGCGTGGTGCGCGAAGCTTCCAACGAATGGCCTATTCTTGCGGAGAGGTGCTATCACGCGCTCGACCATGACAGGGTCAAGTTCCGTGATGTCACAGGAAGATGCGCTGTCGCCTCTGCGGGTGCGGCTGCCGCGACCATGGGCGTAGGGCTCTGCGTCTTTGCGTCGCCGGCAGTCGTCGCTGGAGCAGTGATTATCATTGGCACCGTGGTGGTGGCGGTTGCCATCAAAGAGGGGTTGGATGCATACGAGCGGAGGGCATCCCGTGAGCGTGCGAGGCCCAAGGCATCCAATAAGCAGGAGCCCTCGGCGAATCGAAAGCCCAGCCCCAAGAACCAACCCGGCCCCAAGGGAAGCCCGGAGCCGGTTTCCCCGCCGATTCCTACGCCAGAGGAAAAGCAGCGCTGGCGCGAGACCTGTAGGGATCACTACGTGGTATGCAAAGAGTTCTTCGCGGGAGAGAAACAGCGCCGCGTGTGGGGCGAGAGCCAGTGTCAGTCGTGCATGGATCTCTGCATGCGTGATGGACAGTGGCCGGATGAAGCAAACGGCCACCCCTGCCCAGGAGGTTGATGGTGCGGACCACGCGCAAGGATTGGTGGCAGAGCGTTGCAGATCGTCGCGATGACCTCCTGGTCAAGCTCTACAAGGCGAAAGCGCCTTATGCAGAGCTGAAACGGGCCATGTTGGCGCAAGAAAAGGAGTTGATCCGAGAAGCGAGAACGCGCCGCGAACGTCTGCACCTCCAGCAGATCACCGCGAAACTGATCATCACCGAGGCTTACGGCGAGGGCGCAGGGTGGGACGAATTCGGCGCACTCTTAAGGCGCTGTGAGCGGCTCGGATATGCGGACATCACCCACCGGATCCATGTGGCATGTCTCTTCGTCCAATCATTGCCCCGCTTCCCAGAGCGAGCCCGGCAGGCGTTCGCCATGCTTGAGGAAGTGGAGGGGATGCTCAAGCGCATCCGCAAGAGTCACTACCTACGTAGAGAAGGGATGCAGGGCATAGCCCACGCGCGCGCGGTCGCGGCAGCAGCAGGCATCACACCGCCGAATTAGAGCGTGCTCGACGATACGGGCCCAGCGGCCAGTGTCGGACGCAGGAGGGCTCCACGAGCCCAGCAGGTCAGCTTGGACGCAGGAGGGCTCCACAGGCCCAACTTCCCACTTCCGATGGTGAGTTGATGGGTCACGCGACCATGGAAATGACCACGGGATGGAGGCGGCGGGAATCGAACCCGCTGCTCAGACTTCCTCGTCGGGCAAGAGCGTGCGGAGCAGCTCATCATCGGAGCTGAGCGGGCGCCATCCTGGGGGCGGAGGAGTGGCTCGGAGGGCTGCCCTGACCCGCGTGACGCGCCCCTGGTGGGTTTCAGGGGTGAAGGCGCTCCACGAGCCAAGCATCATGGCAACCTCGAATCGAGTCTCGTCATCCATCGAGGCCGGCCAGCCGTCCGGGAAACTCTCGGCGAGCTCGCGCACGAACTGGCCGCGCACCAGGCGTGTGAGCTGATGGCTGCGTTCCGCCTCGGCCACCAACCCGCTGAACACCTGCACGGCGTTGACCTCATCCCCTCCCAGTTTCTGGGCCAGCTCGACCAGCGGAAGGGTCGGGTGCGCTTCGGCAAAGGCGGTGAGTGACTCATAGCCGCGCTCACGGACTCGCTCATACAAGCGAGTCTTCCAGTTGCCCTGCCAGGAGCTTCCGTCGGTCATCGCCCTTTCCAGCGGGTGAAGTTCATCGGGATGTTATAGCGCTTCATCTCTCTTGCGAGGACCTTCAAGACCTGGTCACGAGTCAACATCTGGCCAATCTCTTCCTCTGCATCTCGTAGCGCGCGCATGATCAACTGATTCCATTCGCCGGGCCATGTGCGGCCCAGGCGCCAGTTGCCACCGCCGTGAATCGCCTGATGTATCGCCGTTTCCAATCGGACGCAGAACTGATCGATATCCATGGCACCCGTGAAGCCGCGCTGCTCGAACCACTCGCGGTGCTCCTTGGGCATGACATGGTGCTCGGGTGGCTCGGCCATGCCAGCGCCCGCTTTGCCGGTTTCGTGCATGGCGCGAACCTCAGGTCCGTCGCCCAGCGCCTCGCGCACGCCCTGCGGCAGGTCCCCGCGCGCCTGAGACATCAGCACCTGGCCGGCGTGGATGCGGACGGCGGAGCTGACGGCTGGAACGGAGAGGACGCCCGCCTGCACCAGTCGGCGCATCATCTCCACCCACTCGGCAGTGACAACCACCTGGGACCCCATCATCACGCCGTTGGAGCCCATCACCAGGCCCACGCCGAGCGAGGCAGGGGCGGCTGGGGGCAGCCGTGGCAGGGGCAGCCTCAGCATCGAGAGCAGGGTGAGCATCTCGACGGCCTGCGCTGCCGCCATGAGCTGACCGGCGCGCTCGTTGGCGACGCGTGCTCCCTCTCGGAGGGAGTGAAACTCCCGAGAGAGCTGACCCATGAGTTCGGGCATCGCGAGCGCTGCGGCCTCCACCTGTGAGGGTTCCAGGGAGGAGAGCGCCTTCAAGGAGGGCTCGATGCGTTGCTGCACGCGGTTCATGTCCGCGTACAGCCTCTCCGTGCTGTAGGCGGGGCACTGCCGGAGCACGGCGCCAGCGAGGTGGAGGAAGTCGACCCACGCGGCAAGCAGGGTGGTGCCGGACATGGCCGCCTGGAGACGCGGGCCGGACAGGCGCAGGAGGGCCAGCTCCATGTCGGGTTCATCCACCGCCCATGCAGTGTCCGCCAACGTGGCGGCGCCACCCAACGCGCCGTGGAGCCATTGCAGTTGGTGTGAGCCGTAGGCGATGCAGCGGGTGAACACGCCGTTGGCCCTGCCGCCAAATGAGTCCGCCTATCGCAACGAGGGGGCTGGAGGTTACGTGAGGCCCCGGAAAAACCACAGAAGCTCAGCAATCCGTCGGGAGTGTCGTGCTTCTCGGGATAGAGGCGGCGGGAATCGAACCCACCGCCTCCGGGCTGTTTCACCTACCGGCCTGCTTGAAGATGAACGGGTAGCTGACGACCACGATGCCTCCGCCCTTGGGTTTGGGGAACTCCCAGAGCCGCACGTGGCGGGCCACGCAGGAATCCAGCTCCTTGCTGCCCGTGCTCGACTGCGTCACGTTCGACTGGAGCACCTGCCCCTGCGGCCCGATGGTGAACTGCGTCTGCACCTTGCCGTTCAGGTCCGGGTACTGGTTGAGCAGGCTCTCGAAGCAGGCGCGGATCTGCTGCCGGTGGTCCTGGATGACCTTGCGCACCAATTCCTTGTCCAGCGAGCCTTCCTTCACCTCCGGCTCCGACATGGCGATGGCCACGTCCACCGTCTGCTTGCCGGTGAGCCCCACCGCTGCCCCGTAGTCCTTGTTGCCGCCCGCGCGGCCCGATGTCCCGATGGGGCCCAGGCCGATGGTGCTCCCGCCCGAACCACCCGGGCCACCAGGCCCCGTCTTCGTCCCCAGCCCGATGATTCCGCCTGGAGTCCCCACCGCGACGCTGACGTTGCTGATGGCGTTCCTGAGGTCGCTGTTCAGGCCGGAGCCGCCGAAGATGCTGGCGACGCCCGCCCTGCCGCCGCCGAGCAGGCTCTTGACCATGGTCCGCGCGGTGTCCTTCGGCGTCGCCGTGATCGGAGTCGTCAGCGACTTGTTCGGGAGCTTGGGCTGCTTCTTCGGCTCCCGGCTCGTCTGCGGCGCGGAAGGCTTCTGCTGGGCCTTCTGCTCGTTGAGCTTCGCGATGAGGGGGTTCTTCTGCGGCTCGGGCGGCTTGATGATGAGCTTCGTCAGGCGCGTCTGGTCGACGTTGAGCTCGTCGGCGAAGGCGTCGTCCCGGTCGCTCCGGTTCATCGCGCTGATCACGAACATCGTCGCGGCGAAGAACATCACCAGGAAGATGTTGAGCGCCCGGTAGTCCACCGACTCGGCCAGCGGCACGTACACCCGCCGGGGCACCGGCTGGAAGCAGACCTCCAGCGTCACTCCGCCCAGGTCCACCCAGAAGACGTCCTCCGTCTCCAGCGCCAGCGTGTACGCCGAGTCCTCGTGCGTCGCCTTGCCGGACTCGATGACCGCCTCGAGGCTCAGCGTCTCTTCGTTCCGGATGAGCTCGCCCTTCATCCTTCCCGTGAAGCAGACGCTGTACGTCTGCCCGTCCGTGCGCAGCACCTCCAGGCTCTGACTGCCGAGCCGCGAGTCGCCCGTGACGAAGTCCACGCCCGCCGCGCTGCCCACCGTGAAGGACTTCTTCTCGCCCGGAGGCAGGAAGAACTCGCCCACGCGCTGGTCGCCCCACACGAAGCTCAGCGACACGCCCAGCGGCCCGCTCGCTCGGCTCCGGCGCTCGGCGCGCACGCGAGGCATGGGCTCGGCGGGCGTCGCCTCCACCGGCTGCGTCACGAGCTCGTGCTTCTCCGCGACGGCCAGGGACGGCTCCACCGCGGCGACAGGCGCTGGAGCCACCTCGACGGCCACCGGGGCACTCGGCGCGGGCACCTCGGCGCTCGCCACGGCGGCGGAGAGGTTCACCGCGGCCACCGCGGCCGGGTTCTCCAGCCGCAGGGTGGTGCCGCCCACGCGGATCTCATCGCCGAAGGTGACGCGGCCCCGGTTGACGCGCTTGCCGTTGATGTACGTGCCCTCGACGCTGCCCATGTCGATGATGGACAGCGAACCATCCGTCCCCACCTCGAGCACGGAGTGGACCCGGCTGACCTTCTCGTCCTCCAGCCGCAGGTGGGCCGACGACAGGCGGCCGATCTTGATGATGTCGCGCTCGAAGTCCTGCGTCGTGACGAGCGTCTCGCCCTTGAAAACCTTGACTGTCAGAGGAATGGCCATGGCGGCTCCTGCTTGCTTGCTGGGGGTACTGACACCGCCTTTTCCAGAAGGTTCCCGCGTGAATTCCGCACGCACGCAGCGCCTCTCCGCGCACAGGAGACGTCGGCTGTGCGACATGCGCGTGCTCGGAGAAAGGGCTCGAAAAAAAGATTCGTCCACGCGCCGCCCCTCGCGCATTTCCCAGTCAGACCACTCGAAGGATGGGGGAGACATGAGGGCGGAGCGGTGGGTTTCGGAAGCGGCTTTCTTCGATCGACTGGCGGAGGCTCAGCTGCGTGGCATCACGCCGATGGATGCGGAGGTGCTGCGCAGGTACGCGGGGCCACTGCGTCCCTGGTTCCACAAGGAGTACCGCTTCGATGCGCTCGGAGAGCTGAGCGACAAGCACGTGCTGGACGTGGGCTGTGGGGACGGCACCAACGCCATCCTGCTGGCCAGCCGGGGCGCGCGGGTGACGGGCATCGACATCTCGCCCCGCTCCGTCCGCCTGGCGACCGAGCGCGCTCGGCGCGCGGGCCTGGAGGATCGCGTGCGCTTTCTCTGCTCCCCCCTGGAAGTGGCTGAGTTCCCCGAGGGCAGCTTCGACGTCATCTGGGGAGACGGCATCCTCCACCACCTCATCCCCGAGCTGGAGGCGGTGCTGGACAAGCTGGTGCACTGGGCCCGGCCCGGCGCGCAGGTCATCTTCTCCGAGCCGCTCAGCCTCAGCCCGACGCTGCGCCGCCTGCGCGCGCGCATCCCCATCCATGATGGCGCCACGCCGGATGAGCGGCCGCTCCAGACGGCCGAGCTGGGGCTCATCCTCCAGAAGCTGCCGGGCGCGCGGCTGCGGCACTTCGCGCTGCTGAGCTGGTTCAACCGCTTCCTCCTGCGAGGCAGCACCTACGAGCGCACCTGCCCGGAGCGGCGGCTCGCCGTGGACGCCCTGCATGTGGCGGACTACGCGCTGCTCTCGCTGCCCCTGCTCCAGAAGCTGGGCGGCATGGTGGTCATCTCGGCCACCGTCTCCAAGCCGGAGCGGGGAGGGTGAATCCGCAGCTTCCCCCTTCCCCTGCCGCCGGTGTGTGGCACACTGCACCGCGCTATTCGACTCCTGTTCTCCATCGTCTTCTGGACGTTCCTGGCGGTCTCGAGTCTGGTGCTCTTCCTGGGGGCACTGGTGCTGTGGCTCGTCACGCTTCCGTTCGACCGCAACGGGCGGGTGCTGCACCTGTACTCGTGCTTCTGGGCCCAGCTCTACATGTACGTGAACCCGCTCTGGCACCTGCGGGTCGAGGGCCGCGAGCACCTGCCCTGGAAGGGCGCCGCGGTGCTGGTGTCCAACCATGAGTCGCTGGGCGACATCCTGGTCCTCTTCGGCCTGTACCGGCCCTTCAAGTGGGTGTCCAAGGCGTCCAACTTCAAGCTGCCCTTCATCGGCTGGAACATGTCGCTCAACCGCTACGTGCCTCTGGTGCGCGGAGACAGGGAGAGCGTGGGGCGGATGATGGCCCAGTGCGAGCGCTGGCTCGCGCGCGGAGTACCCGTCCTCTTGTTCCCCGAGGGCACCCGCTCTCCGGATGGGCAGATGAAGGCCTTCAAGGATGGCGCCTTCCAGCTCGCGGTGAAGATGAAGTGTCCCGTCATCCCCGTGGTGCTCACCGGCACCGCGAAGACCCTGCCCAAGCATGGCCTCAAGCTGCAGACCCGGGCCGACTGTCACGTGCAGGTGCTGCCGCCCGTGGACCCCGCTCCCTTCGGTGACAACGTGCAGGCCCTGCTGGATCACGTGCGCAACCTGATGATCGCCGAGAAGGCGCGCATTGAAGCCCAACTCCCGGCGCGCTGAGGCTCCTCATGGCTCCACGAATCGGTTCACTCTGGGACACGGTCGGCAACACACCGCTGCTGCGCATCGGCTCGCTGTCTCGGCTCACCGGCTGCGACATCCTGGGCAAGGCCGAGTTCATGAACCCCGGCGGCAGCATCAAGGACCGCGCCGCCAAGGGGATGATCCAGCGCGCCGAGGCCGAGGGGAAGCTGGCTCCCGGCGGCACCATCGTCGAGGGCACGGCGGGCAACACCGGCATCGGCCTGGGCCTGCTGGGGCGCGAGCGCGGCTACCGCGTCGTCGTGACGATGCCGGACAACCAGGCCCGCGAGAAGTACGAGTACCTCGAGGCCATGGGCGTGGAGGTGCGCAAGGTGCCGGCGGTGCCGTTCTCCAACCCCCACCACTTCTTCCACCGGGCCCGCGCGCTCTCCGAGGAGCATGGCTGGTTCTGGGCCAACCAGTTCGAGAACACCGCCAACGGGGACTTCCACTACGCCACCACCGGGCCGGAGTTGTGGGAGCAGTGCGAGGGTCGCCTGGACGTGCTCGTGTGCTCGGTGGGCAGCGGTGGCACCGTGTCCGGCGTGAGCCGCTACCTCAAGGAGAAGAACCCCGCGGTGCGCGTGGTGATGGTGGACCCCGCCGGCTCCGGCCTCTACTGCTGGGTGCGGGAGGGGAAGATGGAGGGCTCGGGCAGCTCCATCACCGAGGGCATCGGCATCATGCGGCTCACGGAGAACTTCCGCCGCGCCCGGGTGGACGAGGCCATGCGCCTGTCCGACCAGGACATGCTCGAGATGCTGTACCACCTGGCGCGCGAGGATGCGCTGGTGGTGGGGACCTCGGCGGCCATCAACGTGCGCGCCGCCTATGAGGTGGCCCTCAAGCACCGCAACCAGGGGCTGCGCATCGTCACGCTGCTCTGTGACCATGGCAGCCGCTACGCCTCCAAGGTGTTCAACCCGGAGTTCCTCGCCTCCAAGGAGCTCGTGGTGAAGCCCCTGCCAACGTGAGCGGGGAAGCGGCGTGAAACCTGGACCTGTGCTCGGCCTGGAGCACGTGTCGATGACGAGACACTCCAGCGGGACTAGCATGCCGATGAACGGAGGATTGATAGCCTTCCCCCTCCGATCGTTGCCCCTGTCGCGACGGGGTGAACACCGGTGGAGATGCACGGATGGCCTTCAAGCTGACCATCAACGGCAAGACCCACGTCATCGACGCGGACGAGGACACACCGCTCCTCTACGTCCTGCGTGATGAGCTGGGCCTTCATGGGGCCAGGTACGGCTGTGGCGTGGGCCAGTGCGGCGCCTGCACGGTGCTGAAGGATGGACGGCCCCTGCGCTCGTGCTTCGTTCCTGCCGCCTCCCTGAGCGAGCAACCGATCACCACCCTGGAGGGACTGCGCTCGCCGGATGGAGCCCTCCACCCCCTTCAGCGCGCATTCCTCGACGAGCAGGCAGGGCAGTGCGCCTACTGCATCCCGGGCATGATCATGGCGGCGGCGGCGCTGCTGCGAGAGAAGGCGAACCCGTCCGAGGAGGAGATCCGCACCGCGCTGGATGCCAACCTGTGCCGGTGCGGCTCCCACAACCGGATCGTCCGCGCCGTGAAGCGCGCCGCGGCGGAGATGGCTCGATGAGCACGACCCTCAGTCGTCGCTCCGTGCTGAAGGGCTCGCTGGTCCTGGCCTTCGCCCTGTCCGGTGCCCGCGCCTTCGGTCAGAAGGCGAGCGCGAGCAAGCTCCCCAGGGACCTGGCGAGAAACAGCCAGCTCGACGCCTGGCTGCGCATCAGCGCGGACGGCGTGGTCACCCTGAAGACCGGCAAGGTGGAGCTCGGGCAGGGCATCCTGACGGCGCTTGGTCAGATCTGCGCCGACGAGCTGGACATCGACCTGTCGCGGCTGGAGATCATCTCCGGCAACACCACGCTGTCCCCCAACCAGGGGACGACGGCCGGCAGCATGTCCACCTCCGAAGGCGGCATGGCGGTGCGCTACGCCGCGGCGGAGGTCCGCTCCGTGCTGGTGGCCATGGCTGGCAAGCAGCTGGGCGCGCCCGTCTCCCGACTGCGCGTGCAGGATGGCACCGTCACGGATCCCTCGAGCAAACGCTCCGTCACCTACTGGAGCCTGATTGGTGGGCAGGAGCTGAAGCGGGAGGCGACCGGCTCCGTCTCACCCAAGCCCGCCTCCGCGCGGCGCTATGTCGGTCGGTCCATTCCTCGTCGCGATCTGCCTCCCAAGGTGACCGGTGAGGCCATCTTCGTACAGGACCTCCGGCCCAAGTCCCTGGTGCATGGGCGGGTGGTGCGCCCTCCCTCCTATGGAGCGGCGCTCGTCGAGGCGGACACGGCGGCCGTGACGAGCATGCCGGGCGTCTTGAAGGTGGTGCGCGACGGCAACTTCCTGGCGGTGATCGCGGCCAAGGAGTGGCAGGCCATCCGGGCCGCTGATCGCCTCGCACGCTCCGCCCAGTGGCGGGAGAAGGCTGCCCTGCCCGTGGACCCCTATGGCTGGCTGCAGGAGCAGCCTACCGAGGACACCCTCATCCAGGACTCAGCGCGCAAGGGCGGTCCCGCGCCGGCCCGTACCTTGGAGGCCAGCTACCGGCGCCCCTACCAGATGCATGGCTCCCTGGGCCCGTCGTGCGCCGTGGCGGAGTGGAACGGGGAAGTCCTGACCGTCCACACCCACAGCCAGAGCGTCTTCGACACCTGCGAGGCCATCGCGAAGATGCTCGGCCTGCCCAATGAGAAGGTGCAGGGCCAGCACATGAATGGCGCGGGCTGCTACGGCCACAACGGCGCGGATGACGCCGCCGCGGATGCCGCGCTCCTGGCCCGCGCGCTGCCCGGCCGAGCCGTTCGCGTGCAGTGGTCGCGCCAGGACGAGCACACCTGGGAGCCCTACGGCCCGGCGATGGTGACGAAGGTCCGCGCGGGCGTGGACTCGAGGGGGAACGTGCTCGACTGGGCGTATGAGCTCTGGTCCACCTCCCACGGCATGCGTCCGGGCGGCAACCCCGGGAACCTGCTGGCGGGCCAGTCGCTGGTCACGCCCTTCCTGGTGCCCATCCCCAAGAACGGAGGGCCGCCCAACTACGCCGCCGACCGGAACGCCATTCCGCTCTACGCGTTCCCCGGCCAGAAGGTGACCACCCACTTCGTGACCGCGACGCCTGTCCGCACCTCGTCCCACCGGGGCCTGGGCGCCTACGCCAACGTCTTCTCCATCGAGTCCTTCATGGACGAGCTGGCGCACTCGGCCCGCGTCGACCCCATCGAGTACCGGCTCCGCCAGCTTCGGGACGAGCGAGCCAAGGCCGTCATCACCCGGGCGGCGAAGCGGTTCGGCTGGTCCTCGTTCTCCCGCGAGCCCCAGCGAGGGCGTGGCGTCGGCTTCGCTCGCTACAAGAACGTCGCGAGCTACTGCGCCGTCTGCCTCGAGGTCCTCGTCGATCCCCAGAGCCATGCCATCCGGGTCGTCCGGGCCGTGCTCGCGGCGGACGCGGGCGAGGTGGTGAACCCGGATGGGCTCGTCAACCAGCTCGAGGGAGGGCTGATCCAGTCCTTGAGCTGGAGCCTGAAGGAGGCGGTCCAGTACGACGCCCACCGCATCCTCTCGCGCGACTGGAGCACCTATCCCATCCTCACCTTCTCGGAGGTGCCTTCCGTCGAGGTGGAGCTCATCGATCGCCCGGGCGAGCCGTTCCTGGGGGCAGGGGAGGCCGCGCAGGGGCCTACCGCCGCTGCCCTGGCCAACGCCGTCTTCGATGCCACGGGCTCGAGGGTGCGCGAGCTGCCGCTCACCCCGCAACGGCTGGCGTCCGTGAAGCGGGGCTAGGGCTTCGGGCAGTGGGCGCCGGTGGCGATCCAGGCCTGGATCAGCTCACCGAACGCCTTCTGCGTGCCGGGCACCGGCTCGAGTCCGGGGCCGGGGTTCCAACCCCAGCCGACCAGGACGTCTTCCGCCATGTGCTTCTGGATTTCGGCCAGGTTCTTACCGCCGTTGCGACTCGGGGACCGGATCTGCTCGCAGATCTGCCCCAGCGATTTGCCTATCCACGCCATCTTGACCGGCGCCAGCGCCCACTTGGGGTTGCCCGGGATGCTCGCGACGGTCTCTCCAGTGGTGGGCGAGTTGGTCGCCTGGTGACACGTCGAGCACGGCAGGCCCGCCGTTCCATGGCCATCCGGCCCGCCCGACACCGTCGGCACGTGGACGCGCTGGTCCATCCCCTGGCGCGGCTTGTCATCCGGCGGGTGGCAGTTGGTGCAGCGGGGATGGGTGATCACCCGGCCCGCCTCGCGGAAGAGCGCCACCGAGCGAGTCGTAGGGTCGGCGATGCTCGCGAACGCCGACACGGGCTGGAGGTCCCGAGGCGAAGCGCTTCCGCCCTGGGGCTGTGCCCCGGAGCCCGTGGGCTCCGCTGGCCGTGGGGCTGGCTTGCAGCCCGCCAGAATCGCCGTCGCACTCAATGCCAGGAGGGTCGCGGGAAGAGCGTGCATGGATCCGGGTGAGCCCATCGGCTCCTTGGAATCATGCTTTCGCACACGGCCGGAATCCAGCGCTCCCGGAAGCCACCCACTGTCATGGGAGTGACAGTGGGATGGCGCGGCCCTGGCTGATGGGGCCTCACTGCTTCGGGGCGATGGACACCTTCACGCCGTTGATCCAGGCCTTGTGCTCGTCCGCGTAGTAGAGGTACGCGCGGCTCGCCGGGCCCGTGTAGGTGCCGGGCACCGCGGCGATCAGCGACACTGGCACGTCCAGCTTCTTCCGCGGCTCCAGGCCTCGCCAGTACAGCACCACGTCGCGGCCGATGACTTCGTAGGCGTCCACCGTCTTCCGCTTCACCAGCTCCTTGAGCTGGTCGTGGCGCACCTCGAGCCCTCCCGGCACGCCGAAGATGGCCACCGCCGTCGGCAGCTTCTCGTCCGTCTTGTTGGACACCAGCACCCGCGCCTCGGTGGGCTCTCCCTCGGTGAGCGCCGTCTTCGCCAGCGCCACCTCCATCCCCACCCGCGTCTCCGGCGAGCTGTCCGGCACCAGCGCGTTGTAGACGACCTCCACCGAGTATGGCAGCTGCGCGCCGCCCTCCATCCGCAGCTCGATCTTCCGGTCTCCCGTGGTGAGCAGCTCGGACACGTCCGGCAGCTTGATGGCCTCCTGGGCCGTCGCCTCGAACCTCACCGCGCTGCCCACCGGCTGGCCGTCCACGTACACCCGCACCGCGCCGCCCGACCGCTTCGCCGCCTGCGCCTTGTCGAAGGCCACGATGGCTCGCAGCGCCAGCACCGTGCTCTGCGTCGAGCCGTAGCGGCCCCCCTCGCACGAGCTCGCCAGGAACTTCATCGAGCGCTGCACGTTCGCCGCATAGGAGGAGTCCCTCAGCCACGCCAGCACCGCCAGGGCCGTGGTCTCAATCTGCAGCGTCTCGCCCATGCTGCCGACGATGGACTGCTTGCCGCCCTCCACCACGCCCTCCTTGCCCTGCTTCGCGGCCAGCCGCTCCATCAGCTTCCGGGCCTCCGCCGCATCCCCCGCCAGCGACAGCGTGTTCGCCGCCAGCGCCAGCACGTAGCTGTTCTGGCTCTTCGTCGCCGCCACCTTCAAGGAGGCGAGCTCCTTGGACAGCTCCCGTGCCGCCTCGGCGGGCCGGGGCGCGCTCTCCAGCAGCGCCCAGAGGATGTACGCGTCCGAGGTGTCCTTGTCCTCGATCCAGGTGTGCAGCGCGCGGCGCTTGCGCTCGAAGCCGCCCTTGCCGTCCCGCTGCCGCAGCAGCCACGCCCGCGTGCGCTCCAGCATGGCGCTGTCCACGTCCCGCACCTGCTTCATGTCCGCGAAGTGCAGCAGGCCGAACGCCGTGAGCGCCTCGTGGCCGGGGTTCTCTCCGAACCACTCGTAGCCCTTCTCCGGGCACTCGAAGCCCACCAGCCGCTTGTAGCCCGCCTCCAGCTTCTCGCGCGCCGAGGCCACCAGCTTCGGGTCCACCCCGCTGTGGGACTGGAAGTACTGCTGCGCCATCGTCATCGGGTACGTCGTGGAGCTCGTCTGCTCGAAGCAGCCCGAGGGCTCCTGGATGAGCCGCGCCAGCGACTCCGTCATGTTCGCCAGCGGGCTCGGGTACACCACGATGGACGTCTTCACGCTGCCGCGCACCAGGTTCGCCGGCAGCGTCACCGTGTGAGACGCCGGCTTCTGCGCCGACACCAGTCCGCCGAACGAGCTCCGGATGGGAAATCCGTTGGGCTTGATGGCCACCGTGCGCGTCACCGTGTCCGCGTAGTCGCCCGCGCTCGCCGTGAGCTTCAGGTCCACGGGCTGGGACTGGTGGCCGATCTTCAGCTCCACGATGCGCCGGGCGCGCTCCCGGGCCGCCAGGTCCACCGGGCCCATGGAGGCCACCTTCAGGTCTCCCTTGAAGTCGATCCTCACGCCCGCGCCCTTCAGCGCCGACTCGGTGCCGTTCACCAGCGCCACCGGGAGCTGGATGATGTCCCCCGAGGTCACCTCGAGCGGCAGCTTCGGCTCCAGGTAGAAGGGCTGCACCGACTCGATGGCCGCCACCGCCGAGCCGAGCGCCCCGTCATCTCCCACCGTGCCCGCGAAGGCCTTGAACGACGTCACCGAGTCGTTCAGTCCGAAGGAGACCTGGACCTCTCCCGTCCGCGCGGAGGTGCGGACGCCCGCGTTCCAGTAGAGCGTCTCCGAGAAGTCCACGCGGTCTCCCGCCTTGCGGCCCGGCCGCACCGTGTGCGCGTACTCGCGGATGTAGACCACTGGCTGCTCGTAGGGCGGCTCGGCAGCCACTTCGAGCCTGTCGGCAAACAGCCCCATGTCCCTCTTGGCCTCCTTCGCCCTGTGCTCCGCGGCGACCATCTGCTTGTTGGCCCGCTCGTTAGCCTGCTGTCGCGGCATGGCCTGCCCGGCGGGGAACGCCGGAGGAGGCGCGGGCGGTGGGAGCCCCGCCATCGGCGCAGGCGCGGCGACGGGCATGGGCCGGGCGGGCCTCGGCGGTGCTCCCTTGGGCATCGGAGGGGCAGCCTGCGGAGGCGGAGCGCCAGCCGCCACGGCGCCCTCGGCGACGGCCATTTCCTCCTCGAAGAACCGGGGCCGCGCCACCGGCACGCGGACGGCGAACACTCGCCGGGCCGCATCCCCGTGCCGCGCCACGAAGCTCACCGGATCCGCGAGCGCGAACCGCCGCCAGCCCTGAGTGCCCAGCAGCAGGTCCACCGCCAGCTTCGCCTTGGGGTGCTTCTCGTCCAGGTACACCTGCGCGTCGGCCAGTTCCTTCACCTCGGGCTCCAGCAGCACCATCACCGGCAGCTGGGGCGCCTGGTCCCGCTTCTCGATGAGCTCGAGCACCGCGTCATCCGTCACGGTGAGCATCACCAGCGCGGAGACCGGCTTGCCGTCGCGCGTCGTCCGGGCGGTGAGCTTCACCGTGTCGCCCGGCACGTAGCTCTTCTTGTCCAGCCGCAGCTCGACGTCGAGCGCCTTCGCCGGCTGGCGGAACACCAGCCGCTCCGCGAGCGGGCGCCCGTTCCCGTCCCACACCGTGGCGACGAGCACGCCGTCCGCGTCCTTCGGATCGAGCGTCACCTTGTCCCCGGGGCCGACCTGCGCCGAGGCCAGCTCCACCTCGCGCTTGCTCAGCGTCACCTTCGCCTTGCTCACGCCCGAGAGCGCCACGGAGAGGGTGACGGGCCTGCCCGCGGCCACCACGTCCTCGCTCGCGCGCAGCACGGCGCCCTGGGGCTTCACCTCGGGCAGTGGGAAGGTCTTCTGGATGCCCGACGGCTCGTCGATGCGCAGCGCGTACTTCGTGCCCGCCTTCGGGGTGAACTCGAAGCGGCCGCGCCCCTCGTGCTCGGAGCGCACCGAGGCCACCGTCTGGCCCGTGGCCTGGTCGATCACCGCGCCCACCAGGTCCGCTGGCTTCCGTGCCGGCGTCTTCGCCTCGAAGTAGACGCGCGCGCCCAGGCCGCCCACCAGCTCTCCGCCCTCCGGGTAGAAGGCCAGGTCCAGCGTCTGCAGCAGGATGGGGATCGTCTTGGCCGCCGTCTCCACCACGCCGCCGTCCTCGATGGCGAAGGCCAGCGAGCCCTCGCCGCGAGCCATCCTCGCCGGCAGCTTGAAGCTGACCGTGCACAGCCCCTTCGCGTCGACGGTGCCCGTCACCTGCGCCGCGGTGGCTCCATCCACCACCGCCGTGGCGGTGACCTTCGCTCCCGCCGGCACACCGCCCTCGGCGCGCTTCACGTCCAGCGTGGCGGTGACCGAGTCTCCCGGTCCATAGCCATCGCGGAGGAACTCGATCTGCGACTTGAGCCGCGGCGCACGGTAGGCGCGCACGTCGAACTTCCGCTCCGCCGGAGCCTCACCCGTCTGGGGGTAGGTGACCTGGAGCGTGTACTCGCCTCCCGCCTGCTCCGCAGGCACCGTCCACGCGTAGCCCCAGACCGAGTCCTGCGTCTGCACCCGCGCGGTGGTGACCACGTCCCCCTTGGGCCCGCGGATCTCGATCAGCGCCAGCTGCTGCTGGCCGCCGGGCTTGTGGCTGATCGCCTCGAGCATCAGGCCTCGCGCCAGCACCTGCTCACCGGGCCGGTACAGCGGCTTGTCCGTGCTGATGAACGTCAGATGGCGGTTCGGTCCCCCGAGCGAGCCCGTGTCCGCCTTGGCGGTGACGAGGTGTTGGACGGTGGCGGGGACGGCCAGACCCACGGCGAGCAGCACCACGAGGGTCCGTGGGGCGATGTCGATGAGCATGCAGGCTCCTGAAGAGGAGATGAGCGTTGCCGAGGAACGGCCCACCGTCGCGAAAGTTCTCCCACGGCAGACTCGCTCCACTGCGCCCACCGCGCGGGCGTGGGCGGTTGTATCTCAAATGATTAAGGAGTATTACGCGCTAGTCGTTTCTGGCTTGGAGGGCTGCCCTGGGGAAGTTTGACCCACGTGAGGCAATTCGCCCCGTGCGCCCGACGCGCCACCCGAGCCCTCGTTGCCGAGTGATTCCAGGGAGTTGAGCGGAGAGGCTGTAAACGAGTGATACATTTTTCGCGTGGTGTTGTGCGACAAGCGTGATCCACCCCTCCTAGCAGCACAGCTCATAAGCCCATGAATTCCATGGTTTTTATGTGACTGGCCCAATCCCTGCTTAGTGCCTCAGTGCACACGGCACCCCCGCCGTTAGCAGGAGGATCTCCTTGGTTCGCAATCGCATCGTCGCCGCACTGCTCGCCACTCTGCCCCTCGCCGCCTGCGAGATGGCTGATCCGGAAGCCGCTGCTCCGGGAACGGAGAAGGCGGAGGAGCTCGCCCTGGGAGACGTGCAGTCCGCGCTCGCGGCGCTCCCCAACGCCCGCACGGTAGGCGCCCATGACAACGGCGTACCGTTCATGATCGAGGGCCGGCTGGGCTCGGCGTCGGGCTCGGTCCTGGGCCTGTCGGCGCTCAACGCCCATGGCCAGGTCAGCTCGGCGCTGCCGGGCATCGCCGCCGCGTTCCGCATGAAGGCCGCGGACCTGATCGTCCGGCGCATCAACACCGACGAGCGGGGCAACAGCCACATCCGCTATCAGCAGCTGAAGAACGGCCTGCTGGTGGCTGGCGAGGAGCTCGTCGTCCACGTGGACAAGGCCGGCAACATCTTCGCGGCCAACGGCACGGCGCGCGACGGGGAGTCCGTCTCCGCCAAGCCCGCCATCGCTCCGGAGGCGGCGCGCAACGCGGCGCTGCGCTCGCTGTCCGTGCTGGGCCGCCGCATCGAGGTAGAGGGTGAGCCCCGCCTGGTGTACGTGCGCACGGGCGCGGACCAGAAGCTGAAGCTGGCCTACGAGCTGATGGTCGTCGGCGAGGGGCGCGACCTGCCCATCCGCGAGCGCACCTATATCAGCGCGGCGGACGGCTCCCTGCTGGAGAAGCGCTCGGAGATCCACACCGCGCTCAACCGCGCGCTGTACAGCGCCAACAACGGCACCAGCCTGCCCGGCACGCTCAAGCGCTCCGAGGGCGGCGCGGCCACCGGTGACAACCACGTCGACACCAACTACGCGCGGCTGGGCGACACCTACAACTGCTACAAGACGCTGTTCAACCGCGACTCGTACAACAACGCGGGCGCGCAGCTGAAGAGCACGGTGCACTACAGCACCAACTACGTGAACGCCTACTGGAACGGCACCCAGATGGTGTACGGCGACGGCAACGGCACCACCTCCATCGCGCTGGGCCTGGACGCGGACGTCACCACGCACGAGCTGACGCACGCGGTGACCAGCTCCGAGTCCAACCTGACGTACTCCGGCCAGTCCGGCGGCCTCAACGAGGCGATGAGCGACATCTTCGCCGCGGTGTGCGAGAGCTGGGCGAGCGGCACCTGGAGCACCGGCGCGGACATCTGGAAGGTCGGCGAGGACGTCTGGACGCCGGCCACCGCGGGTGACGCGCTCCGCTACATGGACGACCCGAGGAAGGACGGCGTGTCGCTCGACTTCTTCGCCGACTACACCTCCAGCACGGACGTGCACTACAGCTCGGGCATCGCCAACCTGGCCTTCACCCTGCTGTCCAAGGGTGGCACGCACCCGCGCGGCCGCTCCACCGTCAGCGTGACGGGCATCGGCGTCGAGAAGGCCGCTCGCATCTTCTACAAGGCCAACGTGGACCTGATGACGGCCTCCACCACCTTCGCGCAGGCGAAGACGTACACGGAGCAGGCCGCCACGCAGCTGGGCTACTCGGCGGCCGACGTGGCCTCCGTGTCGGCGGCCTGGCAGGCGGTGGGCGTGGGCAGCACCAGCTCGGGCGGCACCGCGCTGAGCAACGGCGTGGCGAAGACGGGCCTGTCGGGCGCGGCGAGCTCGGCGACCTACTACTACCTGGACGTGCCGGCCAGCCGCGCGGTCTCGTTCGTGATGAGCGGCGGCTCGGGTGACGCGGACATGTACGTGAAGTTCGACGCGCAGCCGACCACCTCCTCGTACGACTGCCGCCCGTACCTGAGCGGCAACAACGAGACGTGCAACCTCGCGGCGAAGAGCACCGCCGGCCGCTACCACGTCATGCTGCGCGGCTACTCCTCGTACTCGAGCGTCTCGCTCAAGGGCACCTACTAATTAGCCCGAGCGGGTCGAGCGCCGAGTGACAGGCACCCCCGGGGGAGCTTCCTCCGGGGGTGTCGTCTTTGCGGGGTACGTCTGGGAAGCCCCAGGGGCTACCCGGCGGCGCGGATGGAGTCGCGCAGCACCTCGGCCATGCGGCGCAGCTCGTCCGGGGTGGAGTGGAACGGCGGGCCCATGGCGAGGATGTCGCCGGTGAAGCGGAAGAGCACGCCGCGCTTGAGCGCCTCCTCGAACACCTTGATGGCGCGCAGGCCGGGCTTGCCGTCGATGGGCGAGAGCTCCACCGCGGCGGCGAGCTGGCAGTTGCGGATGTCGATGACGTTGGGCTCGCCCTTGAGGCCGTGGATGGCGTCCTCGAGCACCGGCACCAGCGACTTCACGCGCTCGTTGATGCCCTCGGAGGCCAGCACGTCCAGCGTGGCATGCGCGGCGGCCACGGCCAGCGGGTGGCCCGAGTAGGTGTAGCCGTGGAAGAACTCCACCATGTGGTCCGGGCCCGTCATCAGCGCGTCGTGGATGTCCTTGCGGACGATGACGCCGCCCATGGGCACGGTGCCGTTGTTGACGCCCTTGGCGAAGGTGATCATGTCCGGCACCACGCCGTAGTGCTGCGCGGCGAAGTTGGCGCCCATGCGGCCGAAGCCGGTAATCACCTCGTCGAAGATGAGCAGGATGCCGTTCTTGGAGCAGATCTCCCGCAGGCGCTGGAGGTAGCCCTTGGGCGGGACGATGACGCCGGCCGAGCCCTGCATCGGCTCGACGATGACGGCGGCGATGGTGGAGGCGTCGTGCAGGGCGATGAGCCGCTCGAGCTCGTTGGCCAGCTGCAGGCCCCAGGTGGGCTCGCCCTTGGTGAAGGCCATCTCCTTGAGGTTGTGGGTGTGGGGCAGGTGGTCCACGCCGGTGAGCATGGCCGTGGGGTACATCTTCCGGTTGGCCACCATGCCGCCCACGGAGATGCCGCCGAAGCCCACGCCGTGGTAGCCCTTCTCGCGGCCGATGAAGCGGGTGCGGTGGGCCTCGCCCTTCACGCGGTGGTAGGCCAGTGCCATCTTCAGCGAGGTGTCCACGGCCTCGGAGCCCGAGTTGACGAAGAACACCTGGCCCATGCCGGCCGGCGCCATGCTGACGATGCGCTCGGCCAGCTTGAAGGTGGGGCCGTAGCCCATCTGGAAGGCGGGGCTGTAGTCCACCGAGTCGAGCTGCTGCTTCACCGCCTCGACGATCTTCGGGTGGCGGTGGCCCAGGCCGGAGCACCACAGGCCGGAGAGCGCGTCGAAGAGCTTGTCGCCCTCGGTGGTCCAGTAATACGAGCCCTCCGCCTTGGCGAGCATGCGGCGGGCGTGGTGCTGCTTGAAGTAGCGGTTGTGCGTGAACGGCATCCAGTACGACGCCAGCTCACGATCGTTCGGTTCGAGGCTTCCCATGAAACTCTCCGGCTAGGGCTACGCAGACCTGAATCATGGCTCCGTACCCGAGCGGCGACGCGAGGGCCATGATGCGAGCGCCCTCCATCATCTAGAGGATGACAGTCCGTGTCGAGTCTGGGCGCGTCGGGCTCAGGGCTCCTCGTCCGCGCCTCGGACACCCTTGCCCGGTGGGGCCACCGGGGGCGCCCTCGGGGCCGGAGCGGGAGGCCTGGCGGAGAAGGGGCTCGGAGGCAGGGTTCGCGCCGGCGCGTTGAGGCGGGTGAAGATGCGCGTGGCGGCCTGCTCGGCCCAGGTGGAGAGCTCGCCGGGCTCGACGATGGCGGCGCTCCGGTCCAGCAGCACCAGCCGTGCGCGGTCGATGTAGCGCAGCTCCACGGCCAGCCGGCCGCCGGAGAGCCGCCGCACGCTCAGGTGCAGCATGCGCGCGACCTCCGCGAGCCCCGGCGCGGAGGCGAGGCAGCGCAGCTCCGCGACGCACCCGGCTCCCATCGTCTTGAGGTGGCCGCCCAGCTCCACATGGGTCAGCTCGAGCCGCTCGGCCAGGGTCGTCCCCGCGGTGTCCGCCACACGGGCGAGCTCGGGGGACGCGGTGGTGACCACCGCGAAGGTGGGGTTGGGCTCCGCCGAGAGCAGCAGGAGCACGAAGGCCGTCAGCACCATGGGTGTGGCTCCTCTCCTACCAGGCGTAGCTCGAGGCCAGCCCCAGGGTGGGTCCACCGCTGATGGAGATGCGGGCCTGGTAGCCCACCTGGGCTCCCAGGGTGAGGGACGGAGAGAGCTCGAAGTCCGCGCGGTAGAGCAGGCGCACGCCGGTGGGGCCGTCCGGGAAGCTGGTCACCTGGATGGCGGCGCTCATGGGCACGCGGGGCACGGTGTCCCAGGCCAGGCGCACCGTGCCCGAGCTGCCGAGGCCCGAGGTCGTCTCCCCCTCGAGCTCGACGTGGGAGCCTCGCACCGGGCCGATGCGGAGCCGTCCACCGAGCCCCGCGGCGAAGCCCTCGGCGTTTCCTCCGAGCACCAGCCGCGTGGTGTAGCCGAAGTGGGGGCTCAGGCTCACCTCCAGCTCGGAGAAGCCGTAGTCGAGGCCCGTGCGTCGCGTGGGAGGTATCTCCAGCGGGGGGAACTCCGAGGGGATGGGGAGCTCGGAGGGAGGAATCCGGGCGCGCAGGTGGCCCACGCCGATGCGGATGGAGTCCACCCGGATGCCCGCCACGTCCGTGAGGAGCCGGTGGAGGTAGTCCGCCTCGAGCCGGTAGTAGCGATCCAGGTAGCGGACGGTGCCCGCGCGGGTGGAGCCATAGTCCACGTACTCGGCGAAGAGGGCCACGCGCGAGCGGCGGTGGCCATGGGAAGCCAGCAGCGCCTCGCGCTCGAGCTCCTTGTCCGGCACCTGGATGAGCACGGTGTGGGGCGCCTCGGCGCTGGCGAAGGGGAAGGACTGCTTGCCGTCCGTGTCGCGGACCGTGAGGTAGTACTCCACCGGTGCTCGCTGCTCGGGAGGCAGGGGCAGGGTGGCGGCGTAGTGGCTCGGCTCGATGAGCGTGAAGGCCGTCTCCTGGAAGGTGGACTGCCCGGCGACGCGGTGGTGGGCGACGAGCTGGCCGAGACGGAAGGCCGGGGTGACTTCGGCCTCGAGGACGAGCTCTCCCCGCCCTGAGAACACCTGGGCCAGGGGGACGTGGCGCACCTCGAGCGGCGGAGGCGCAGGCGCTGGGGGCTTGCTGGCCTGGGGCGCCTGGGTGGCGAGCCAGAGGAGGAGGGCGGTGGCGGTGGACAGTGGCGTCATGGGAGGGCTCTCCGGTGACCGCTACCAGTGGAAGGTGGTGCCCAGCCCCAGGGTGAGGCCGGAGTGGTTGATGTCGCGCAGCTGGTAGCCCACGCGCCCGGACACATCGAGCCAGGGCGTCACGGAGCGGCCCACGGTGTAGAGCAGGCGCACGCCGAGGTCCTCGCCGATGGGCTCGTTGGTGACGACCACCTCGGCGCTCATGGGCCAGCCTCGGACGGCATCCCAGGCGAGGGCGAGGTTGGCGCGCTTGCCGATGTTGCGGATGGTGGCGCCGCGCACGGTGAGGGACGTGCCCGTCTCGCTGCCGATGCGCATGCCCAGCTCCAGGCCGGTGGTGAGGCCCTCGCGGTTGACGCCCGCGCTGACCCGGGCGAGCCCCGCCAGCGAGGGGAGGAGGCGGAGCTCGAGCTCGCTGAAGCCGTAGGTGAAGCCCACGCGCTTCGGGGCGGTGTCCGTGTCCAGCAGCTCCTTCGGGGTGCCCCGTCCCTGGTAGCTGCCAAAGCCGACGCGGACCGAGTGTACGGTGGTGAGGACGCGGTAGAGGAAGTCCACCTCGAAGAGGTTGTAGACGTCGTTGCCCTTGAAGCGGTTGAAGTCGACGTACTCGTCGTGGATGCGCACGCGGCTGCGGTTCTCGCGCTCGATGAGCCGGGCGCTCGGCGGGAGCTTGATGGCGACGCGCTGGGGCTGGGTGGCGCTGCCGGCGACGGGCTGGGTGGCGCCGTCTTCCAGCGTGGCCTCGACGAAGTACTCGATGGCCGGCTCCGCCACGGAGTCCTGGGGGAGCTGCGCTCGGAAGTGGCCCGTGGGCTCGGCGCGCATGTGGTGCGTCTGGAAGCCGGGAGCACCTTGCTGGCGCCAGTGCAGCATGGCGCCTCGAGGTGCCGGGCCGGCCAGGTGCGTGAGGGAGATGATGACGGGCTCGCCGACGAGCGCGGTGTCCGGGCCCGCCACCTTCAGAACGGACTCGGCGGGCGGGGTGGGGGCCTCTTCTCCCGGCTGAGCAGCCGGGGTAGCGCGCAGCAGCGCGATCTCGGCGCGGATGGGGCCGGCGAGATCCGTCTGGGGCCAGGCGGCGAGGAACCCCTCCCAGACACGGGCACGCTCGGAGGGCGGGAGCTTCAGCGCGGCATCCCATGAGGAGCGCAGGGCGGCCCGCTCGGCATCGGGAGGGGTGGGGGAGGCGGGAGCACCGGGCCTGGCGGTGGTGGTGGGCGTGGTGGGCGGCACGGCAGGAGCCACCGCGAGCTCGACCTCGTCACCCACCTCGAGGCGCAGGAGGAACTCCTTGGCGCCGCCGATGCGCGAGAGCGCCTCTCCGGCTTCGAGGACCTCCGCCTCGCCGAGGAGGAAGCGATCTCTCAGCACCTTGCCGGTGGCCGGGTGGCGGGCCTCGATGACGCGGTAGACGCGGAGCCGGGTGCCGGGTGCGGCGGCATCCGCGCGCCCGAGGTCGACGAAGGCATCGGCACCTTCGATTCGCAGGACGTACGCCTGTCGGGGGGCGGCCAGAGCGGGCAGGGCCAGCAGGGGCAGAAGCAGGAGCAGGGCTCTCATCTTCTCCTCAGGGTGACGTCACGGGGGCAGACGTCTTGCGCGGAGCCCGGCCCGTCTTCGCGCAATGAGTGCGGATTTTCTAGCACAGGCGGATCGACGGCACCGGGGGCTTTCCGGCGACGGAGCGCGAACTGGTATGACAAGCATACCAGTTAGCCGAAGCCGCGACCGGCGGGGGCACGAATCCTGCGGCAAAACCTCAGGTTCGCGGGTCTGGCCAGAAGGGCACGGCGCGCCGAGGAGGCGTGAGCCACTGCGACTGGAGGAAGCGCACCGCGGCCTGGTCCTGCGCGTGGTGCTTCGTGGTGGCTCCCTGCAGTGCCAGCAGCAGCGCCGCCGTGAGCATGCCGCCGAACAGCACGGTCGGCGCGGGGATGCCCACCTCGGCCGCGCCCAGCCGCAGGAAGACCCAGCCCGCCATCGCGAGCAGGCCCACCAGCAGCGGGAGTCCCGCCACGGGCTGCGAGATGCCCCAGAAGCTCAGCACGGTGGGCGGCAGGTAGCCCGACTTCAGCAGCGGTACCGCCAGCCCGAGGAAGGCGTTGGAGACATCGTCCGGCACGTAGTTGATGAACGTCGCCGCGCCCGTGATGACGATGGAGACCATGCACGCCGCCGCCGCCGCGCCCAGCAGCCATCCGCGCTGTCCCGCGCGCAGCCGTTCCAGCAGCAGGCCCGCCGGCAGCAGCAGGAAGGGCACCAGCCCCGTCAGGTGCCGAGGCCCCGTCGTCCAGCCCCACGACTCATAGGTGAACGACGAGGTGAAGTACGTGTAGCCCGCCAGCACCGCCGCCGAGAGCCAGAACAGCGCTCGTGACTCCACGGACGCCCGGCCCTCGCGACGCAGCAGCACCAGCCCCGGCAGCGCCAGCAGCAGGAACGGCGACAGCGTGAAGAGCCCACGCAGCGGACTGAAGTAGGAGAGGAAGAAGGCTCGCGGATCCGGATAGCGGATGCCCAGGAAGCCTCCCAGGTGCCACGGCTGATACGCCGCGTCGTTGAGGTGCTTGTAGCCGCTCTCCAGCGGGTGCCCGAACGCCGCCTGGTGGTAGAGCATCAGCCCCACCACGAAGGGCAGCGCCCCCAGCGTGGCCAGCCCCGCCGCGCGCCCCAGCCGGACGAGCCGCTCGCGCATGGGCTCCTGCCGCCACAGCACCGTCAGCACCGCGTACAGCACCAGCGCGAGCACCGCCATCGCGCCCGTGTACTCCGCGGCCACCGTCGCTCCCGCGTACGCCCCGGCGACCAGATAGCCGCGCTCGCGCCACTCGCCGCGCGCGCACCGCCACAGCGCGTAGAAGCTCCCGAAGAGCAGCACCGCCGTCGTCTGGTGGCTCATGAAGAGCAGCGAGTAGCTGTACGCCAGCGAGCCCAGCCCGTACGTCACCGTCACCGCGTCCGCCACGCCCGGAGTCACGTACGTGCGCAGGAAGCGCCGCACGCCCCACAGCATCAGCAGCGTCGGCAGCACCGTGAGGAACAGCCGGGTGAAGAAGACCAGCGGCACCTCCGGCACCGCGTACCGGAAGCCGCCGCCCACCACTCGCAGCGCCGCGTAGATGGGCACCGCCGCGAAGGACAGCAGCGGCGCCTTGGACGAGTAGTACTTCCCGTCCTTCACCGACAGGTCCCCCACGTAGCCGTAGTCCTGGAGGGCCTGGTTGATCTCCAGCGTCCCGTACTCCACCAGCGCCCGCGTCTGCCACAGCCGGCACAGCTCGTTCGGCGAGCGCAGTCCCGGGTGGTACGGGAACGCCAGCACATACAGCGCCACCAGCACCGCCCACACCACCCGCGGCATCCGGTCCGGCGCCGCCACGGGAGCCGTCGAGGACTCCGCCGTGCTCGGAGCGGCGGGCTCGGCCTGTCGGGGCGCCGTGCTCACAGCGCCTTGCTACCGCGCTCCCCGGTGCGGATGCGGATCACCTCTTCCACCGGCATCACGAAGATCTTCCCGTCGCCGATCTTCCCCGTCCGCGCCGCGCCGACGATGGCCTCCACCACCTGGCCCACCTGCTCGTCGTCCACCACCACCTCGAGCTTCACCTTCTGCAGGAAGCCCACCGACGCCTCGGCGCCCTTGTAGAACTCCGTGTGGCCCCGCTGCCGCCCGAACCCCTTCACATCCGTGGCCGTCATGCCCTGCACGCCCAGCCTGTGCAGCGCTTCCTTCACCTCTTCCAGCTTCGACGGCTTGATGATGGCTTCGACCCTCTTCATCCGGCCTCTCCCGTGACGCGTGCAACCGCGAACAGACTCATCCCCACCGGCAGCTTCACGTGCCGCTCCGCCTCCGCGAGCAGCGGCGCCAGCCGGTCATACAGCTTGAGCTGGAACCGAGGCACCGCCCGCCGCCGCAGCACCCGGCTGTTCATGAACCACCCCGGTATCCCCACCAGGTTCATCCACTCCAGCGTGTCCACCGCGAAGCCGTTCTCCTCCAGCACCTTGCGCAGCGTCTCCGGCGTGTAGCGCCGGTAGTGCCCCACCGCCTCGTCGATGGCCCCGAACAGCTGCGGCAGCGCCGGCACCAGCACCAGCACCTTGCCCCCCTCGGGGAGGATCTGCCGAAAGCGCCGCACCGCCGCCCCGTCGTCCGGGATGTGCTCCAGCACGTTGGACAGCACGATGGTGTCCAGGTGCTCGGCCTTCAGCGACTCCCAGTCCGCCAGCGCCACGTCCGACAGGTACGGCTGCACGTGCGGCTTGCCCCGGAACAGGTTCTTCAGCCGGTCCACGTAGAAGCGATCCACCTCGAGCGCGATGAGCTTCTCGCACCCCGACTCCAGCTCCTTGGTGATGGTCCCGATGCCCGCGCCGATCTCCAGCACCCGCCGGCCCAGGTGCTCGCGGAACCGGCGGCCCAGCCAGGCGTTGTAGTTGTTGGCGCCGTCCATCCGCTCCAGCGTGCTGTAGCCCTCGTGCTGGTTGTCCGCGTCGTCGCGCACCGTGGCGTACCGCATCAGCGTCCGCAGCGTCGTGAGGTGCGAGCCCAGCGTGTGCCGGGGGCTGGCCTGCAGGTGCAGGGGCACCTCCGTCAGCCGGTAGAGCTGCGCGGCCAGCTTCACCACCAGCTCCGCGTCCACCGCGTCGTCCTCGCTGGTGAGCGTCACCGAGCGCAGCGCCTCCGTCCGGAAGGCGCGCACGCCCGTGAGCGGATCCTCCAGCGCCACGTCCGCGACGA
This sequence comes from Hyalangium gracile, assembly GCF_020103725.1. Lineage (NCBI taxonomy): Bacteria > Pseudomonadati > Myxococcota > Myxococcia > Myxococcales > Archangiaceae > Hyalangium > Hyalangium gracile. The sequence continues at coordinate 458,208 of NZ_JAHXBG010000006.1, forward strand.
AGCGGGTGAAGCCGCCCAGCGCGCGATCGGCCAGCAGCTCCGGCCGCAGCCCCGGCGCCGAGCGGCGGCCGAAGACGGCGTCCGCCGTGTCCTCCTGGATGGGACGGCAGAGCGCCTCATAGGTGGAGGGCGTGTAGGCCTCGTCCGGCTCCTGGAGCACCGTCACCGCTCCCGTCACCTTCTCCAGCGCGGCGCGGATGGCTGCTCCCTTGCCGGCCATGCCGGAGAGCACGTGGACACCTGGCCCCGAGGGCATGTTGACGGCGCCCTCGCCCGCGAGGACGACCTCGGCCCGGCCCGCCAGCGCCTGGGCGAAGCGGGCCGCGATGGCGGCGGTGGTGGGAGAGTAGGGGACGACCACGGAGAGAGGCGGACTCACGCGGGCGTCACTAGCACACGCCCCGGCCAATGTGCGCGGCCCTCGGAGGCAAGGGTCCGCCCGGCGAGCATCCAGGCATTCCACAACCCGTCCTGGAAGATTGACCCCTTGGCCCGGAAGGGGCACGCTCGGCGCCGGTTGTGGGTGCAGGTCGGGGCCAGGTGTCCGAGCCGGGGCGCCGCCGCGCGAGGAAGTCTCCAGGAGAGCGACGTTGGAAGGTTCCGTGAACGACCCGGCGAGCGCCGGACTGACGCCATTGAACGTGATGCGCTACGTGCGCGCGTTCTGGCGCCGCAAGTGGGTCGTCCTGGCCGTCGCCGTGCTCGTCACCGGCCTGGCTTCCGTGCAGACGCTGCGCCAGCCCAAGGTCTACGCCGCCAGCACCTCCCTCATCATCGACGTGGCCGCCCCTCGCGTGCTCGACAACGACGTGAAGGAGTTGATGGGGGACGAGCGCGGCAACTACTGGTTCAACAAGGAGTACTACGCCACCCAGAACCAGGTCATCACCTCGCGCGCGGTGGCCACCCGGGTGGTGGAGAAGCTGGGCCTCCAGCATGACGCGGCCTTCCTGGGGCTGACGCACGTCAAGGACGAGAAGCTCCGCCAGCAGCTCATGCAGGGCGCGGACGCGGCCGGCCTGCTCCAGTCTCGCATCGGCGTGTCGCCGGTGAAGGACTCGCGCGTGGTGAACGTGGCCGTGGAGGACCTGGATCCCCAGCGCGCGGCGCTGCTCGCCAACGAGGTGGCCCAGGCCTACATGGCGGAGAACCTGGCGCTGCGCCTGCGCACCACCGAGAGCGCCACCCAGTGGCTCGAGGAGCGCAAGGCCGAGCTCGAGAAGGCCTCGCAGGTGAGCGAGCTGGCCCTGTACGACTTCAAGAAGAACACGGACATGCTCGCCGTCTCGGCGGAGAACAAGAAGAGCAGCGTGTCCGAGCGCATCAGCAGCTACGAGAACACCCTCACCCAGGTGAGGACGAAGATCGCCGCCCTGCAGGGGCGCGTGGACGCCATCCGCCAGCTCCAGAAGAGCTCCCAGGGGGACGAGACGTGGGCGGAGGCGGTGCCCGGCGCCAGCGAGACGGCCATCCAGGACTTGAAGCGCCGCTTCATCGAGCAGCGCGCGGTGTGCGTGGAGCTGGGCGAGCGCTACCTGCCCGAGCACCCGAAGATGATCGAGTGCACCAGCAAGCTGGCGGTGGTGCGCGAGGACTTCGTGCGCAGCCTCACCAACGTGGTGCGCAAGGCGGAGACGGAGCTGGCGGCGGCGATGGGGGAGGAGAAGAACCTGGTGCGCCTGCTGGCGGCGGCGCGGGACGAGTCCTTCCAGCTGGGCAAGCGGCAGATCGAGTTCGACAACCTGACGCGCGAGGCGGAGAACAACCGGCGCCTGTACGAGTCGGTGCTGCGGCGGCTCAAGGACATCGAGCTGTCGGGCCTGCTGCGCACCACGAACGTGCGCGTGCTGGATTCGGCGCGGCCCAGCTTCGCGCCCGTGAAGCCCAACGTGCGCCGCACGGTGATGATGGCCATCGTGTTCGGCCTGTTCCTGGGCTGCTGCGTGGTGGTGGCGCTGGAGTTCCTGGAGAACACCGTCGCCTCGCAGGCGGACGTGGAGGAGCGGCTGGGGCTGGCCTTCCTGGGCTTCGTGCCGCGCGTGGAGCAGAAGGGCGAGAACCCTCGCGAGCGGGACCTGTTCGTCCACCGGCAGCCGAAGTCCTCGGTGGCCGAGTGCTGCCGGGCCATCCGGACCAACCTGCTGTTCATGTCTCCGGACAAGCCCTTCAAGACGCTGGTGGTGACGAGCAGCGGGCCGCAGGAGGGCAAGTCCACCACCTGCATCTTCCTGGGCGTGGCCATGGCCCAGAGCGGCAACCGCGTGCTGCTGCTCGACACGGACATGCGCCGGCCGCGGCTGCACAAGGCCTTCGGCGTGCCCAACGAGGTGGGCATCAGCTCGCTGGTGGTGGGCGAGGGCTCGCTGGACAGCGCGGTGAAGAGCACCGAGGTGCCCAACCTCTTCGTGCTGCCGTGCGGCCCCATTCCGCCCAACCCGGCGGAGTTGCTGCACACCCAGGCCTTCGCCGACCTGCTCAAGGCGGCCGGTGAGAAGTTCGATCGCATCATCCTCGACAGCCCGCCGCTCAACGCGGTGTCGGACTCGGCGGTGCTGGCCACGCAGACCGATGGCGTGGTGCTGGTGCTGCGCGCGGGGAAGACCAACCGCGAGTCGGCCCGGCGCGCGCTGCGCTCGCTGGCGGACGTGCAGGCGCAGATGTATGGCGCCATCCTCAATGACCTGGACGTGATGGACGCGCGCTATCGGGACACGTACCTCAACTACCGCGGCTACTACGGGCACTACGCCGAGGAGACCAAGGACGGGGTGGCGTCGTCGTGAGCCGGGCTGGCGCGGGGCTGCGTGTGCTGCACCTGGGGAAGTTCTACCCGCCGGCCTCGGGCGGCATGGAGGCCCACGTCCAGACGCTCGCTCGCGCACAGGCGGCCCTGGGTGCTCGCGTGGAGGTGCTGTGCATCAACCACGCCTCCGCCTCGGGACAGGGCTTCAGCCACGAGTTCGAGGGCCGCAGCCCCACCCATGAGGAGTGGGACGGCTCGGTGCGCGTCATCCGCGTGGGCCGGTGGGCCTCCGTGCTGCGCATGGATGTGATGCCGGAGCTGCCTCGCGAGCTGGTGAGCGCGCTGGCTCGCGGCGTGGACGTGGTGCACCTGCACACGCCCAATCCCACGCTCGTGCTGGCGCTGGATGCGGCGCCGTGGCTGCCGCCGGTCGTCGTCACCCACCACAGCGACATCGTCCGCCAGCGGATCGCCGGCACGCTGTTCCGCCCCTTCGAGTGGGTGCTCTACGCCCGGGCGCGCCGGCTGATCGCCACCAGCTCGGCGTATGTGTCGGGCTCGCCCCTGCTGAGGCACTTCCGGGACAAGGTGCGGGAGTTGCCGCTGGGCATCGACCTGGCGCCGTATCTGGAGCCCTCGCCCGCGGCGCTGGAGGCCGAGGCTCGCTGGCGCGCGGCGCAGGGCTCGCCGCTGTGGCTGATGGTGGGGCGGCTCGTCTACTACAAGGGGCTCTTTACCGCGCTCGAGGCGCTGACGCGGGTGCCGGGCCAGCTGCTGGTGGTGGGCGTGGGGCCGCTCGAGCAGGAGGGCAAGGCTCGCGCTCGGGCGCTCGGCGTGGAGGGACGGGTGACGTGGGCGGGCTACCTGCCGCCCGATGAGCTCGTCGGGGCGTATCGCGCCTCCACGGCGCTGTGGTTCCCCAGCAACGCGCGCAGCGAGGCCTACGGGCTCTCGCAGATCGAGGCCATGGCCAGCGCGCTGCCCGTCATCAACACCGCGATTCCCCACTCGGGCGTGCCGTGGGTGAGCCTCCACGGACAGACGGGGCTCACGGTGCCCATGGGCGATGCCGAGGCCCTGGCTCGGGCCGCGCGGCGGCTGCTGGAGGAGCCGGGACTCGCCCAGAAGCTCGGGCAGGGCGCTCGCGCCCGGGCCGTGGAGCAGTTCCGTCATGACGTGATGGCCGAGCGCAGCCTCGCGCTGTATGCCGAGGCGCTCCAGGCCTCCCAGGAGGACCGCTCTCCCAGCGCTCCCGTGGAAGGAAGATCATGAACGCCCCCTCCCTGGCGGTGTGACGCCCGATGCGGATCCTCCACATCTACAGCGGCAACCTCTACGGCGGCATCGAGACGTTCCTGCGGACGCTGGCCCGCGTGCAGCGCGGCGCCCCCGAGCTGGTGCACGACTTCGCCCTCTGCTTCGAGGGGCGGCTGAGCCAGGAGCTGCGCGAGGCGGGCGCGACGGTTCACCTGCTGGGCGCGGTGCGGGTTCGTCACCCGTGGACGCTGTGGCGCGCGCGCGGCGAGCTGACACGGCTGCTGGAGCGGGAAGGCTACGCGGCGGTGGTGTGCCACGCGGCGTGGCCGCAGGCGCTCTTCGGGCCGGTGGTGCGCACGCTCGGGGTGCCGCTGCTGTTCTACCAGCATGACACGCTGACGGGGCGGCACTGGCTGGAGCGGTGGGCGCGCGTCACCGAGCCGGATCTGGTCATCTCCAACAGCCGGTTCTCGGCGGGGAACCTGGCGAACGTGTACCCGCGCGCTCGCTACAAGGTGCGCTACTACCCGGTGCCACCTCCGGAGCCCGCGGATCCGAACGAGCGCTCCCGGGTGCGTGCCGAGCTGGGCGCGAAGGAGCAGGACGTCGTCATCGTTCAGTCCTGCCGGATGGAGGGGTGGAAGGGGCACCGCCTGCTGCTGGAGGCGCTCGGGCGGCTGACGGGGCTGCCGGGCTGGGGGCTCTGGGTGGCGGGCGGGGCGCAGCGCCCGGAGGAGGTGCGCTACCTGAAGGAGCTGGAGGGCATGGTCTCCCGGCTCGGGCTGGGCGAGCGCGTGCGGTTCCTGGGCCAGCGGACGGATGTGCCTCGGCTGCTGCGGGCGGGGGACATCCACTGCCAGCCCAACATGGGGCCCGAGCCGTTCGGCCTCGCTTTCATCGAGGCGCTGCAGGCGGGGCTGCCCGTGGTCACCACGGCGATGGGCGCTCCGTTGGAGACGATCGACAGCACCTGTGGCGTCCTCGTGGAGCCGGAGCCCGGGGCGCTGGCCGAGGCGCTTCAGCGGTTGATTCAGGATGGAGAGGAGCGGCGCCGGCTGGGGGCGGGAGGTCCCGCGCGCGCGCTGGCGCTGTGCGAGCCGTCCGTCTACCTGCGAGGGCTGGCCGAGGACGTCCGCTCGCTCGCGGAGCGGAGACGTTCGTGAGGAGTCCCCGGTCGGGAGCCCCCGCTGTCCCGAAGCGCCCGGAGCTCCAGGGGCCGGGAGTGCTGCGGCGTCGCTACACCCGCCCCGCGCCTGCGGGAGCCGGGCCTCGTGCTCCGGAGACTCGACCCGAGGAGGCTCAGGCCTCCGGGATGGAGGGCAGCGAGGCTCCCGAGAGCGCTCCGGCGCGTGGGAGCATCTGGGCCTCGAGCTTCGTGGTCCCCTGCTTCATCGCCGTGCAGATCCTCTGCCAGCTGGCGCTGCTGGTGGAGGCGCTGGCGCCGCTGCGGGTGGTCTTCCGCATCTTCTCGTTCGGAGCCAGCCTGGGGATGCTGGTGCTGGTGCCGGGCCGCTCCATGAGGCACCCGGCCTTGCCGTTCGTGCTCGCCGCGATGGCGTTCACCACGCTGAACATCTTCCACCCGGAGACGGGCAGCTACCTGGCGGCGGGGGCCCAATTGGGCATCCAGTTCTCCGTCATGGTGCCGCTGCTGTGGGTGACGCGGCTGCGCATGGACGCCGCGGCGTTCCGGCGCACCCTGGCGCTGCTCTTCCTCTTCAACGCGGCGAGCGCCGCCGTGGGAGTGCTGCAGGTCTACTTTCCAGGGCAGTTCCAGCCCACGCTGTCCTCCGTGGTCGCGAACCTGGGCGAGAACTACAACCAGAGCCTCCAGTTCGAAGTGGCGGGAGGACAGCGCATCTTCCGGCCCTTCGGGCTCACGGACACGCCGGGCGGCGCCGCCACGGGTGCCTTCTATTCGGTGCTGCTGGGGGCTGGGTTCCTGATCAGCTCCAAGCGCGGCGTCATCCGGGCGCTGAGCGTTGGCGGCATCTTCCTGGGCATCGTCAGCCTCTATCTCTGCCAGGTGCGCGCCACCGCGGTGATGCTGCTCGTGTGCCTGCTGGCGATCGCGGGCGTGCTGGCCCTCAACGGCCGGCTGATGCGGATGACGAAGCTGGTCCTGGTGGTGGGCGGCTTCGCCATCGCGGGCTTCGGCTGGGCGGTGACGCTGGGCGGAGATGCCATCACCCAGCGCTGGGGCAGCCTCGTCGAGGCGGAAGCGGGCGAGGTCTACTACAACAACCGCGGCTACTTCCTGGAGGGCTCCATCGGCTACTTCCTGCCCGAGTACCCGCTGGGCGCGGGGCTCGGGCGCTATGGGATGGCCAACGCCTACTTCGGCGACAGGAGCCAGCGCTCCCTGTGGGCGGAGATTCAGTGGACGGCGTGGATCTTCGATGGGGGCATTCCCGTGCTGGTGCTCTATCCGCTGGGACTCATCGTGTCGCTGATATGGGCGCTACGACTGGCCTTCCTCCGGGATGACGCGCACGAATTCTGGCTGTGGGGCACCATCCTCGTGGGGTACAACCTGGGGGCCATCGCCATCACGTTCAGCTACCCGTTCTTCCTGAGCCAGTCGGGCATGGTGTTCTGGTTGCTCAATGCGGCCCTCTTCGGGGCCTACCAGCACGCGGTCCGACAGGCGCCTCGCCCCGCTGCCAATGCGACCCTACACCCTCATCGCCGGTGACTTTGTCGCGACGGGAGGGATGGACCGGGCCAACCTCGCGCTGGCGAGCTACCTCGCGCGGCAGGGCGGCCCCGTGCGGCTGGTGGCCCATCGGATCGCGGCGGAGCTGCTGGCGTACCCGAACGTGCGCTTCATCCAGGTGCCGAAGCCCGCGGGCGCGTACCTGCTCGGAGAGCCGCTGCTGGATGCGGCGGGACGCTACTGGGGCCTGCGGACCCTGGCGGAGGGGGGCGAGGTGGTCGCCAACGGTGGCAACTGCACCATCCCGGCGGTGAACTGGCTCCACTACGTCCATGCGGCCTATGCGTCGGAGGGCACGGGCTCGTTGGTGCGCAGGCTGAAGACGGTGGTGAGCAACCGGTACTACAGGCATACCGAGCGCCGGGCCGTGCGGAAGGCACGCCTCGTCATCGCGAACTCGGAGCGCACGCGGGAGGACATCCTCCGGGCCACGGGCATCTCCTCCGAGCGGGTGCACATCATCTATCTGGGAAGCGATCCGGAGCGCTTCCGCCCGACCCCACCCGAGGAGCGGCGTGCGGCCCGAGCGACGCTGGGCTGGCCCGAGGCACGGCGGGTGGCGATCTTCGTGGGAGCGCTGGGGGATCGCCGCAAGGGGTTCGACACGCTGTTCGAGGCCTGGGCCCGGCTGTGTGCGCGCGGCGACTGGGACGTGGACCTCAAGGTGGCGGGTGGGGGCGCGCAGCTGGAGAGCTGGCGGCACAAGGTTCGGACGCGAGGGCTGGGAGAGCGCATCCAGTTCCTGGGCTTCCGCAAGGACATCCAGGTGGTGATGGCCGCGGCGGATCTGCTCGTCTCTCCCACGCGGTATGAGTCGTACGGGCTGGGCGTCCATGAGGCGCTGTGTACGGGGCTGCCAGCGCTCGTGAGCCGCGCGACGGGGGTGGCGGAGCGCTATCCGCCCGAGCTGCGCGCTCTGCTGCTGGATGATCCGGATGACGCTGGGGAGCTGGTCCAGAAGCTGGAGGCGTGGCGGGCGCAGGGGCCGGCACTCGCGCCCCATGTCGCGGAGCTGTCCGCCACACTGCGCGCGTGGACCTGGGACCGCATGGCCGCCGAGATGGTCGGGTTGTTGGAGCGCGAGCGGTCGAGATAGGCCCGTCAGCCCAGCACGGACTCGAAGAAGTCGAGGTGCTCCCGGGCCACCACGGGCCAGGCGAACCGCGTCACCGCTCGTTCTCGCCCCCGCGCGGACAGCTCCTGTCGGCGCTCCGGACTCTCCAGCAGCTCCGAGAGCGCCGCCGACCAGGCCGTCACGTCCGCCTCGGGCAGCACCCGGCCCGCATCGCCCGCTGTATGAGGAATTTCTCCGGAGTCGCTCGTCAGCACCGGCACTCCACACGCGAACCCCTCCGCCAGCATCCGGCCGAACTGCTCCTTCCACCGGGGCGTCGTCTGGCTCGGCGCGCACAGCACATCCATCGCGTTGAGTGCCCTCGGCACGCGGGCGTGTGGCACGCCCGTGACGACCCTGACCCGATTCCCCTGGCGCTCGGCCCACGCTCGCAGGCTGGCCTCCAGCGGGCCGCCTCCCACGAAGAGCGCTCGCCAGGGCGTGGTGAGCCGCTCCAGCACCTGGCGCAGCAGCTCCACGCCTTTCTCCGGCACGAAGCGCCCGAGGTACCCCACCACGGGTGGCCCCTCCGCCTCCCACCCCAGCTCGCGCAGGAAGTCCGCTCCCGCCGCTCGGTCCGGCTGGAAGAGCTCCATGTCCACTCCCATCGGGATGTAGCGCGCCGGACGCCCTGCGTACCCTGGCCGGGTGAGCAGGTTCTGCTTCACCGTCTCTCCAAAGGCCACCCAGCCCGCCGCGCGCGACACCACCCACCGCTCGAGCTGGGCGAATGGTGGCGGGTAGCGCTTGTACAGGTTCTGCGCCGTGGAGAAGACGAGCGGCACGCGCCGAGGCGTCAGCAGCGCCACCTCCGCCCCGGCGAACACGTACGGCTCCTCCCACGAGTGCACCAGGTCCACGCCGCTCGCCAGCTTCGCTCGCAGCTCCGGCCCATAGACGAACACGTGCGCCGAGCGGCTGAAGAGGGCGCGCACCTCCTCGACCCGGCTCGCCTCGCCCGCCTCGCGCTGGAGCGTGATGGGGCTGAGGTCTCCATGGAAGAAGCGCGGCGCCACCGCCGTCACCTCCCACCGCCCCGCGCCCACCCGAGCCATCTCGTTGGCCAGGCGCCGGTTGAGCGTGACGACGTAGGAGTGAGAGACACTCACCAGCCGGCGTGGCCGCGTCACCCGGAACCTCCCGCTCGCGCCAGCTCCCGGTAGAGGTCCAGGATCTCCCGGGCGTAGCGCTCTCGGGAGAAGCGTTCGACCGCCGTCCGTCGCGCCGCCTGTCCCAGCCGCTCACGCAGCCCCGCATCCTCCATGAGGCTCCTCAGCGCCGCCGCCAGCGCCTCCGCGTCCCCCGAGGGCAGCGTCACCGCATCCACACCGTCGGTCAGCTGCTCCGCGGCTCCACTGGCGCGAGAGATGACCGCCGGCCGCCCGCACGCCAGCGCCTCCGCGATGGTGAGGCCGAACGGCTCCCGGCGGGTGCTCGCATGCACGAAGATGTCCAGCGCCCGGTAGACGGCCGCCGGCTCCCGCTGGAACGGCACGAACCCCACGCGCCCGCTCAGCCCCAGGCGCTCCACCTGCCCCCGCAGCTCCTCCTCGGAGAACTGCGAGTCCGGCGTGCGGTACAGCGGCGCACCCACGAGATAGAAGCGAGCGGGCAGGGCGGGGTGCTCGCGCAGCAACCGGGCCGCTGCCTGAAGGAAGACCTCCTGGCCCTTCCAGCGCGCATAGGTGGCCACCAGCCCCAGCCTCAGTGTCCCCGCTGGAGCCGGAGTCAGTCCCGCCAGCGCATCCAGCCGCGGCCCATCCCCCGCCCCGGGTGCGAAGCGCCCCACGTCCACGCCGTTGTACACGACATGCACGGGAACGGAGCCCAGCACCTCGCGAGCATCCGTACCCACCGCGCGCGAGTTGGCGATTGCCGCCGTCGCCAGAGGGCGCAGCGCCCGCAGGGCCTGTCTCACCAGCGGCCGCTCACCGATGAAGTCGTGGATGTGCCACACCCGCCCCACGGGCAGGCCCACGGTGGCGGGGCTCAGCAAGTGGGTCTTGATGCCATTGGAGTGGAGCAGGTGGGGCCGCAGGGAGCGGACCTCGCGACGCAGCGCCCGCAGGTAGCCGGAGAGCAGCCCCGGAGCAGGCGCAAGACCTCGAGCCATCCCCCAGAGTGCTCGAGCCCCCTGGCCTCGCAGCCCACTGTCCCCCAGGGCCGAGAGTCGCTCGGGCAGCGGCAGGAGCCGGCTGTCCACCCCGAGCGCACGCGCCTCTTCCAGCAGCGGCCCTTCGGTGCCTGTGAGCAGGTGCAGCGAGAGCGCCGGGTCCAGCTCGCGCAGACATGCGAGCAGGTCCAGCAACGCGCGCTCGGCCCCGCCCAGCACTCCCACGGGATTGAGGAAGAGGATGCGCAAGGCCCGGTGACCGAATCAGACCGGCACCGGGCGGTCAAGCCAGACGCGGGACGTCAGTTGCAGTCCACGTCGTTGTTGGAGTTGTACGGCTCGCCCGCGGCGATGTGGTCCGACACGCCGCCCGTGTTCGGGCAGGCCGGCGTCAGGTCGCCATCCGCCGAGGTGATCAGCCAGGTGTCCGCCGTGTCGCCCACGTTGTTGTCCACGTCACCGGCGCCGTACACCAGGAAGTCCCAGCTCTGGTCATCGCCATAGAGGCCGGCGTTGACGCTCAGGCCGTTGGTGGTGCCCTGCTGATCCCACGTGGCGCCGCCGGGCGGCACCGGAGTGAACGAGGACGGGAAGCTGGTGAAGCGGAACGTGTCCACGCCCACGCACTGCGCCGCGCCATTGAGCACCGCGTTGATGCCGCTGCGGTCCTCGATGGTGCTGCAGCTGTCCTCCAGGTGGTAGCTGTAGCGGTTGCCGCGCTCGGGCGCGAAGCCCGTGGAGTGGATGTCCGCCGGCGGCTTGCGCTGCAGCGTGCGCATGCTGGTGAAGAGGCTCTTCAGGTTGGTGGCCACCTCGGACTGACGCGCACGCGCCTGGAGTCGCAGGAAACTCGGGACGGCAATGCTTGCCAGGATTCCGATGATTGCCACGACGATCATGAGCTCGATGAGGGTGAAGCCGCGGTGCTGACGCTGGGTCGCCATGGGGGCTCCTTCGGAGGAACAAAAAACGTCGTGCCCTGACGAGGGAGCAAGCGCCGAGCCATACGCTCCGTGGGGAACGCCCGCGCGCGTTGACGAAAACGGGCGCTTTGGATCGTCCAGAGGGGTTGTATGAGATCCAACCGGCATGGACGGGCCGCCGGATCGCGCGTCGCCGGATCCGTGGTGGCTGTCACGGGTACGCTGGGCCTGCACAGCGCGTCGGAGCCGCTGTGTGTTCACCGTGGACTCAGACCCGCGTCGCACGCTGATGCACGGCAGTGAACGACATGCCCAAAATTGTCAGCAGGTGACGTTTTTTGTCGCAACCTCCAGGAGCGAAGCTCCACTGGAGCGCAACCTTTCCACCCGAGCCGTACGAGCTGAGCCGCGAGCGGATGCGCACGACCGGGTGCGGAGAGCTGTATTACCCGAGTGCCCCGGTTTTCGCAACACCCCTGGCAGGCTTGCGTAGCCAGTGCCGGGCGGGCTCTTCGATGTGCTGGAAGAGGAAGAGGGAGAGGGCGACGGCCACCGGGGCCAGCAGCAGGGCGACGGCGTTGTGGGGCAGCGCCAGGGTGCGTGTGTTGAGGGCGAGCGCGTACCCCATCAGCGAGCCGTGCAGCAGGTAGAGGGCATAGCTGGCGCCGCCGAGCCGCACGAGCGGGCGGGTGCCCAGCGTCAGCCCGTTGCCGGCGACACCACAGGCCAGCAGCCAGATGGCGAGCCCGAACAGTGGGACGAGCACCCCCATCTGTGCCGCTGGCGTGGGCTTGGGGGGCAACAGGAGGATCACCGTGGAAATTGCCACGCAGGTGGCGAGCAGGCCCACGGTGCGCGTGGCCTCACTGCCCCGAGGGGCTCGGCGGCAGAACAGCAGCCCGAGGCAGATGCCGATGACGAACTCGTGGAGTCGCGCCACCGGCAGGAGGTAGCCGGGGTACAGGCTCCAGGCGCGCAGGGCGCTCGCCACGAGCGGCAGCGAGCCTTGTTCGCCGAGCTTCGTCGCGAAGTCTCCCGCGACGAAGGGCGCCGTACCCAGCAGCCAGGCCGCGAGGGTGACTCCGAGCAGGCGGCGCGAGCTCTGTCGCGCGAGCCAGCGGCCCACGAAGGGGAACACCGCGTAGAAGAACGCCTCGATGGACAGCGTCCACGCCATGATGTTCCACGTGGGTCGCTGGAGATCGAACCAGGACTGGGTCAGGGTGAGTGTGGAGATGGAGATGCGCGCCACTTCGCCGGGGGTGGTGGCTGGCTCGGCCTGACGAAGGAAGTGGATGAACAGGGGAATGTCCACCACGAGCGCCAGCAGATAGATGGGATAGATGCGTGCGAAGCGGGCTCGGAAGAACTCCCGCGTCGTCCCCACGAAGCCGCCCCGCTCGCCCAGGTAGTTGTAGGCGAGGATGAAGCCGGACAGGACGAAGAACAGGCTCACGGTGGTGAAGCCCGCCTGGAACAGCTTGCCCAGGAACCCCGGCGCGGCCGGCTCGCAGGGCGCGCAGTAGAAGTGGTAGGCGACCACGCTCATCGCGGCGAAGAAGCGCAGCCCGGTGCATGCGTGCAGCGGAGGGCGGCGGAGAGCGAGTAGGGGCGAGGAAGCCATGGACGGAAGGGGCCGGCACTGTACCAGCCGGCTCGGGCTCAGCGCTGGAGGAGCCGCAGGTACGCCTCGAGCACCGTGCGCGTGTGTGCCTGCCAGGTGAACCGCCGAGCACGCTCCAGCCGGGCCTCGCGCGTGGGCGGGAGCTGTCGTCCGGACAGCAGCGCGTCCAGGGTCGTCACCCAGGCCGCCACGTCACCGACGGGACGATAGAGGCACGCGGTGTCTCCCACTTCGCGCAGCACGGGGAGATCGCTGGCCACCACTGGAGCACCACACGCCAGGGCCTCGATGACGGGAAGCCCGAAGCCCTCCGCTTCGCTGGGGACGAGCACGGCTCGCGCTCCTCGGTAGAGCCCCGCGAGCGTCGCCCGGTCCAGCTTCGGGGGCTGAAGCAACGCGTCGCCGAGCCCCAGTCGCGCCACCAGCTCTCGCTGGGCGGGAGTGAGCGCTCCGCCCTGTTGAACGAGCCGCAGCTCCGGGTGCCGGGCTCGCAGCGCCGCGAACACCTCGAAGAGCACATCCAGCCGCTTGCGCGGGATGTAGCTGCCCACGTGCAGGAGGTAGGGCCGTCCCCCGAGCGGCGCGAGGACGGACGCGCTCGTGTCGCCGGGGGAGGGCTCCGGTCGGTACTCCGGTGAGACACCAGGAGGTGCCCAGACGAGCCGCTCGGGAGCCACCACTCCGTGGGCCAGGAGCTCGGCGCGCACCGCCTGCGTGCCGTGGAACACGACGGCCGCGCGCTCCAGCCCCAGGAGCGTCGTTCGCGCCATGAGCCGGAACCACGTGGGGCGCGGCTCGCGGTGGGGCTCGAGCACCGAGCGGAAGGCATCCAGGTCATGGCAGTAGACGCCCGTGCGCCGCGCGGGCAGCGCGTGGACGAGCTGTGCGTACGAGTGGTCCACCACGTGGAAGGCGTCGTACCGGCCTCGGGCCAGGAGGGCACGCACCGGATAGGCGCCGAAGCGGGTGAGGAGCCGGTCCGCGTTGAAGGCCGTGCGTCCGTTGACTCGGGGTAAGCGCTGCACGAGGCGCGGCAGCGTGGGGCGCACGCCCGTCACCGTCACCTCCGAGGGCAGGGCGGACAGCCCTTCCAGCAGGGCCTCGCCCACGAGGTCCATGCTGGGCCAGCCCTCCTCGCGAGGATCCATGAGCAGCGCGAGCTTCAGCGGCGATCCAGCGCTCATGGATGCCGCCCTTCGTGCGCGGGCGCGGGGTTCAGCAGCGCCTCCATCGTGCGCTCCAGGGAGAAGCGCTGCCGGTACACCTCGGCTGCTCGGGCTCCCAGCGCGGCCCGCTCATCAGGGCGGGAGAGCAGCCGCTCGGTGGCTCGGGCCAGCGCGGCCGGATCCGTGCCTTCCACCAGATCCACCGCGCCCAGTCCGCGCCACAGGGGCTCGGTGAGGTGCCCGGTGTTGGTGACCAGCGGGCGGCCCAGGGCGAGGCTCGCCATCGTGGAGCCTCGTCGCGTGGTCACCCCATCCGGGTAGGGCTGGACGAGCAGCTCACACGCCGCGAGGTACGCCGCCAGCTCATTGGGCGGCAGGGAGTCGCGGACGAGGAGCTGCGCGGAGAGCTCCGGGCGACGCCGCGCCAGGCCCTCGCTCCAGGCCTGGCTGCCCCGCCCGAGCAGCAGCACCCGACGCCGAGCATCCGCACGCAGCAGCGGAACGAGCACATGCTCCAGAGGAGCCGAGGTGAGCACTCCATAGGTGCCGAAGTGCCCGAGAAGGGGCCGCTCGCCGAGCTCCGCGCGCACGCGGGCAACAGCCTCGGGAGCCACCTCCGTGGGGAAGTTGCTGGGCACCGGACGCCACTCGGTGTGGCGGCGGACCCGAGCGGGCAGGTGCTCCGCCCAGGTGGGAATGGACACGAAGGTCCGATCGGCGGCCTCGGCCACCAGCCGCACCATCACCCGCGTGGTACCCGCCAGCACCTGGCGGCGCAGCGGATCCCTCGGGTTCCACGGGTACACCACCTCATGGAAGAAGACCCAGCGCTCATCGCTCCGGCGCCCGGCGAACCAGACGCAGAAGGGCAGGTTCATCGCCTTCAGGCCGAACGGATGCGGCACATACTGAAGGAGCAGCCGTCGCGGCCTGCGGCAGCGCTCCAGCTCCCGGGTCAGCCTCACCAGCCCGGCGGGTGTGAAGAGCCCCGGGGAACGGTGCGCGATGACGCCTTCCTCCCGCGTCTCGCCGCCCTCTCCGGGAGCCCACACGTGGACCTCCGCGCCCCGGTGCGCCAGCGCTCGAGCGATCAGTCGCGTGTAGTCGCTGACACCGCCTGGCCGGGGTGGGTACTCGCCCGTGAGCAGGTGCCATGCCACGTCCAGCCCCATGCGGCGCGGACCGTAGCCCTCGCGCTTCGGGGGTGTCAAAAGCATCCGGCTCTCTCTTGCAAGGGGAGGGAGCAGGCTGTGTCGCGCTTGAGGGCCGTGGGGGCCACCGTTAGCATCCGTCCCTCGCGCGCGCTTCACGCCTCGGGCGCGGCCTGCCAGGGATGAACGCCACCGCCGCTCCAGAAGTCACCGCCTCCGAGGTGAAGGCCCGTGCCCAGAAGGGGGTGCTCGTCCTCGCCGCGCGTGTGCTGGCCTCGCAGGGGCTGCGCGTGGTCAGCGCCCTGTGCCTGTCTCGCCTGCTGTTCCCGGACGACTATGGCCTCTTCGGCATCGTCAACTACGCGGCCACGCTGGGCGTCTACCTCGGAGACCTGGGGCTCAGCGCCGCGCTCGTGCACCAGTCCCACGAGCCCACCGCCGAGGAGACCTCCACCATCTTCTGGGGGCACCAGCTGCTGACGGCCCTCGTCGCGGCCGTGGTCATCCTGTTCGCCCCGAACCTCGTCTCCGAGTACGCGCTCGGGGCGCAGGCGCTCCCCATGGTCTACGCCATGGCCGCGGGGCTGTTCCTCTTCTCCCTGCGCATCATCCCCAACATGGCGCTGGAGCGGAAGCTCGCCTTCCCCGCCATTGCCCGCGCCGAGCTCATCGAGAACCTGGCGCAGGTGGTCAGCACCATCTCCATGGCCGCGCTCGGCTGGGGCGCCTGGGCGCTCGTCGGTGGAGGGCTGGTGCGGGGCGCCGTGGGCCTGGTGTGCATCTGGGCCGCCTCGCCCTGGCGGCCTCGGCTCACGTTCCACCTCTCCATCATCCGGCGGCTGCTCAGCATGGGGCTGGCCTTCCAGCTGCCGCCGCTGGTGGGCGCCTTCACCGCGGGCTGGGTGCCGCTGGTGGTGGGGCGCTACCTGGGCAAGGACGCCGTGGGCCTCGTCAACTGGGCCTGGGCGCTGGCCTCCACGCCGATGATGCTCAGTGTCATCCTCAACCGCGTGGCCTTCCCGGCCTACTGCCGCCTGCAGGATGACCCCGTCGGCTTCGCCGACTACCTGCGCACCTCGCTGCGGCGCCTGTCCGCCGCCCTGTGCCTGCTCATCCCCCTGGCCGTGCTCGCCGTGCCGGTGGCCGTGCCCCTCTTCTTCGGTCAGCGGTGGGTGCCCGCCGTGCCGCTCGTGCAGTGGTTCAGCATGGAGTGCATCCTCGTCACGCTGATCGGCCTGCTGGCCACCGCGCAGAACGCGGGCGGCCGGCCCTGGCAGCGGTTCGCCGTCACCGTGGGCGTGGGCGTGTCGAAGTGGGCCCTGGGCACCTGGCTCATCCACCAGTTCGGCCTGATGGGCGTCGGGCCGCTGGGGAGCATCATCAGCCTCCTCGAGCTGGGCGTGACGGCCTGGCTCGTCACGCGGCTCAACCCGGCGCTGAAGGGGATCGGCGTGGAGGTGGTGGAGCCCGTCGTCACCGTGGGCCTGCTGCTGCTGGGCTCCATCCTCGCCGCGCCGTATGTCGTCCGTGACGGGTTGTGGGCCCAGGCCTTCGTCGGCGTGGCGCTGTTCGCGGGGCTCTTCCTCCTCCGCGAGCGCCTGCCCGGGCCGCTGCCGCTGGTGGCCGAGCTGCGCACCATCGCCGGACTCGTCCGAGCCCGCCTCCGGGGCCCGGTCCCTCGGGAGTCCTCCTCATGACGAAGCCCGATCTCGCCATCTCCATCGTCAACCACAGCAACCCGGAGCTGCTGCACGACTGCCTGCGCACGCTGTTCGCGACGACGAAGCAGTGCTCCTTCGAGGTGTGGGTGGTGGACAACGCCACCGACGGGCGCGGCGTGGAGGCCATGCGGCGCGACTTCCCCCAGGTGCGCTGGCTCTTCAACAAGGAGCGCAAGGGCTTCTCCGCCAACCACAACCAGGTGCTCGCCCAGGCGCAGGCGCGCTACCTCTGCGTCTTCAATGACGACACCATCGTCCACGAGGGGGCGTTCGACTCGCTGGTGCGCTTCATGGACCAGAACCCCCGCGTGGGCATGGCCGGCGCCCGGCTGCTCAACGCGGACGGCACGGTGCAGAACTGCACCTTCCGGGAGATGACGCTCGCCTCGGCGCTCTGGGACATCTGCTTCCTGCCGCGCCCGCTGCACTTCCTCAAGGCGCGGCACATCCACCCGGCGCAGTACGGCTACGAGCAGGCGCGCGTGAGCTGGGTGCTGGGCGCCTGCATCGTCGTGCGCGAGGAGTGTCTGCGGGACGTGGGCCTGCTGGACGAGGTGCTCTCTCCGCTGGGGAACACCGAGGACACGGACTGGTGCGTGCGCGCCGGGAAGGCGGGCTGGGAGGTGGCCTTCTGCCCGGACGCCGTCATCACCCACCTCACGAGCCGCTCCTTCCGGCCCTCCACCTCGGGCCCGGACAAGGTGCGCGTGGAGCTGTGGCGCACGCGTCTGGCCTTCTTCCGCAAGCACCATGGCCGGCTCCACGAGCAGCTGCTGCGGCTCATCCTCGTGGGGACGCTGCCGTGGAACGCGTTCGTGCTGACGCAGACCCTGCTGCGGCGACGCGTGAGCCTGAAGGAGTACAAGCGGCAGCTCTCCACCTTCGTGCGCATCTCCGAGATGGGCCTGCGCGTCCGGCTGGGATAGGTGGCCATGCCCTTCTTCTCCATCGTCATCCCCACGTACAACCGGGCCCGGCTGCTCGGCGAGACGCTCGAGTCCGTCTTCGTCCAGGAGTTCTCGGACTACGAGGTGCTCGTGGTGGATGACGGCTCCACGGACGACACGCGGGAGGTGCTCGCGCGGTACGGCGAGCGCGTGCGCGTGCTTCGCCAGGAGAACCAGGGGCAGGGCGTCGCGCGGAACCTGGGCATCCAGCACGCCGCGGGCTCGTACGTGGTCTTCCTGGACAGCGATGACCTGTGGTTCCCCTGGACGCTGGGGACGTGGCGGCAGGCCATCGACATGTACGGTGGGCCCTCGGTGGTGATGGGCACTCCCGCGACGTTCCAGCGTCCGGGCGAGCTGGCCCGGGTGCGCAGGGAGCCGCTCCGGGCCCACGCGTTCGCGGACTACTTCGCCAGCGCGGACGAGACGTTCGCCCGCACCGCCTGCGTCATCGCCGTGAAGACGGAGGCGCTGCGCCGGGTGGGGGGCTTTACCTCGCGGCGCATCATCTCCGAGGACCACGACTTGCTCTATCGGTTGGGCACCGCGCCCGGGTTCGTCTGGGTGGAGGCGCCGCTCGTCATGGGCTACCGCCAGCACGGGGGCTCCTCGTCACGGCAGCTCGAGCAGGGCTACGAGGGGCTGTGCTACCACCTGGAGCAGGAAGAGCTCGGACGCTACCCGGGAGGCGAGTCCCGGAGGCGCGAGCGGCTCACGTTGATCCTCCACGGCGTGCGGCACGTGTCGCGGTGGTTGGTGGAGCATGGGCGCCAGGATCTGGCGCTGGACCTCTACCGGCGGAGCCTCCGAGGACACTTCGTCGTGCCGCGCTGGCGCTACATGCTGGGCTTCCCGCCGTGGATGGTGGCGTCGTCGCTGCGGCAGTTCCGGCGCTGAGGCGCCTCAGTCCGGCCTGCGGCGGAGCACCGTCAGGGACTCGAACTCGTCGATCACCTCGAAGGCCGGATCCTTCACGATGACCTCGCTCGTGTAGCGCACGCTGCCCGCTCCAGGCCGTGGGCTCTCCTTCGTGTCCCGGCTGTCGTGCAGCGCCACCACTCCGCCCGGCGCCACCAGCGGGCTCCAGCCCGTCCAGTCCGCCCGGAGCCCTTCGTACGTGTGGTCTCCATCGATGAAGATGAAGTCCACCGGCGGCAGCCCCTGGGAGCGGTGCAGGCGCGCGGCGTCCTCTCCCGTGGCTCGGATCCAGGACACCCGCCCGTTGCGCACCACACCCACCTCGCGGTGGGCAATGAGGTACTGGAAGCTGAAGCCCAGCCGCCCGATGGGGAACGGGTCCACCGCGTACAGCGTGGCGCTCGGGTCCATCACGCTGCGCAGCACCCGCGTCGTCACGCCGTGCCACACGCCGATCTCCACCAGCCGCCGCTTGCCCGCCGCGTGCTTCGCCAGGCAGGCGCGCTCGCCCGCGGACGTCTGGGTCTGGGCCTGCTCCAGACCGACGAGCCAGAGGCCGAAGTGGGTGATGACGCGCATGCCGTGCTCCGCGAGTGGTTCATGCCCCGCCAGCCGCTGGCGCGAGCGCGCGTATCCCTAGCACGGTTCACAGCTGGGCGTGGGGCGCCGCGCCTTCCGCCGGGCGAGCCCTTCCGGGGAGCAGCCGGACCAGCAGCGCCGGCGGCGAGTGCTTGAGCCTCAGCGCTCGTTTCTCCACCAGGTGCCACGACAGCGCCGCCAGCCCGACGATGACGGGCAGCGACACCGCCGCGTCCACCCACCACGCCACGCGTCCCCCCATCCGCATCACGACGAGCTGCTGCACCGGGAACGCGTAGATGTACACGCCGTAGGAGAAGTCTCCGTAGCGGGCGAAGCCCGACAGCCGGCTCGGCAGGAAGGCCAGGTACATCACCAGGTACGCGCCACAGCTCCCCACCGCGTAGCGGAACCCTCCGAGCCACGCCGTGAGGACCAGCACCCCCGTGCACCCCAGCGCCACCCACCGGTTCATCCGCACCCGATCCCTCAACAGGTACAGCGCCAGGCCTCCGCCAAAGTAGAGGTACAGCTCCGGCCACAGGTTCAGCCTCGGGCCTACCAGCGGCACGAAGGGCACCAGCGCCGCCGCCACCCAGCCCGCCAGCGCCACCCACCTTCGCATCAGCCCCGCGAGTCCCAGCCCCGCCACGAGCAGGTAGAAGCCCACCTCGTACTTCAGCGTCCACAGCGAGCCGTTCACCACGTCCGGGTACACGTTGCCGTGGAAGACGCCCGGCAACCCCCACTGGGACTGGTACAGCGTGAAGTTGCGCAGCAGGTACAGGTACGTCTCCGGCGACTGGAAGTAGACCGCCAGCGGCAGCTCCGTCAGCACCGGGCCCAGCAGGAACGTGCTCGCCAGCAGCATCACCGCCAGCCCGGGGAAGATGCGCAGCGCCCGCGCCCACAGGTAGCCGGCCATGCTCGGCGAGCGCTCCTGGCTCTGCGCGATGAGCAGCCCGCTGATGATCAGGAACACCGCCACGCTCAGATGCCCCACCGTGGACTGCCGGTGCGAGAAGATCTCCAGCGGATCGAACGTCCCCAGCCCCTGCCCGAGCGGGAACGAGTGCGAGAAGATCACCCCCACCGCCGCCACGAACCGGATGAAGTCCAGGTTGTTGCGTCTCCCGTCCAGGCACTGCCGCAAGGTCGGTGAGGAAGAGAGGGACATAAGAGGGTGCGCCGCGGCGCATTCTGGACCGGGCCGCTTGCGGCTCAAAGCGTCCAGGGAGTCATCCCGTCGATAGAAGGAGCCCCAAGGGTCACCAGACGACCAGCCGCCGTGCTATCCAGCACCTGGGGTCCACTCCCCCTCTCCGCGGGAGCACCGTGTCCGGCCCACGCGTCCTCTTCGGTATCCATCATCCGCTCGATCCGAACCTCGGCGCTCCCGGTGTCACCCTGGCGCTGGGGAACGCGCTCGTGGGGCTCGGCTGCGAGGTCTTCTACTACGGCTTCGGCGAGGCCTTCCCCGGTGTCACCGCGTACTCCGCCTGGCACTCGGTCCGCTTTCCGTGGGCGCTCTCCACGTGGCTCTCGAGCAACGCGGGGCGCTTCGACGTGCTCGACATCACCACCGGGGATTGTTGGCCCTGGGCGCGCCTGGGTCGCCCGGGAGCCCGTCGCCGCCACGCCCTCATCACCCGCAGCCATGGCCTGGAGCATGTCGTCTCCGAGCAACTCCACGCGGACACCCGCGCCGGCCTGGCGAGCCTGAGCTGGAAGTACCCGCTGTACCACGGTGGCTTCCGGCTCTGGGAGGTGCGCCAGTCCCTGCTCGTCTCCGACCGCGTCGTGCTCCTCAACCCCCTGGACCGGGACTACGCGACAGAGCGCCTGGGCGTGCCCGCCGGTCGCATCGCCCTCATCCCCCACGGCCTGCCCGAGCCCTTCCGAGCGCTCCCGCCTCCCGAGCTCCTCCCCGAGGGGCCCCTGCGGCTGGCCTTCGTGGGCTCGTGGATCCAGCGCAAGGGCCGGGAGGATGTCGTCGCCGTGGCCGGAGCGCTGCTCGAGCAGGGCGTGTCCTTCTCGCTCTCCCTGCTGGGCACCGGCACGGGGGAGGCGGATGTGCGCGCGGCCTTCCCCGCTCCGGT
Source organism: Hyalangium gracile (assembly GCF_020103725.1). Taxonomy (NCBI): domain Bacteria; kingdom Pseudomonadati; phylum Myxococcota; class Myxococcia; order Myxococcales; family Archangiaceae; genus Hyalangium; species Hyalangium gracile. The sequence continues at coordinate 479,279 of NZ_JAHXBG010000006.1, forward strand.
GCGCGAGCGCCTCCGCGTGGTGTCGAGCTACCGCCACGCCGAGCTGCCCGGCCTGCTCCGCCAGCAGGAGGTGCTGCTCTTTCCCAGCCACGCGGAGGGCTACGGCATGGCGCTCGTGGAGGCCATGGCCTGTGGGCTGGCGCCCATCTCCACGCCGGTGGGCGTGGCTCCGGAAGTCGTCCGCGATGGAGAGACGGGTCGGCTGCTGCCCATCGGCGACGTGCCGGGCTTCACCGCCGCCGTGCGCGCCTTCGCCGAGGATCGGCGCCGGCTGCTCGACGTGCGACGCGCGGCACAGACCGCCGTACAGGGGATGACATGGAGGGACGTGGCCCTGCGCACCCTGCGTGTCTACGAGTCCGCTCTTCAAGGAGAGAGGGAGCAGGCGAGCGGGCCCAGCGGGGCCGGGTGATTTCCCGGACCGGACATTGACGCGCCATGCCGTAGGCCGCCACCATGCGCCCGGTCTGGCCCCGAAATGATTACCTTTCTCGTCACCTTCCTCGTCTCGCTGATGGTTGCCCTGGTGCTCACGCTCGTCGTGCGCAACCGGGCCCTGGCGTGGGGCTGGGTGGACCAGGCCAACTCCAGCCGCAAGGTGCACGCGCGCCCCATCCCGCGCCTGGGCGGCATCGCCATCGTCGCGGGCTTCTTCGCGCCGCTGTGTGCCCTGTTCCTCACCGACTCCGGCGTGGGCTACCTGTTCCGCTTCCACCAGGACCTCGTCTGGGGCCTGTTCTGTGGCGGTGCGGCCATCGCCGCGCTGGGCCTGTATGACGACCTGCGAGGCGCGGGGGCCCGGCTCAAGTTCTCCGTGCAGTTCGCCGTGGCCATCGCCCTCTACATGCTGGGCTTCCGCGTCGAGCTGATCGCCAACCCGTTCGGAGCGGAGCTCGCCCTGGGCGTCCTCAGCTTCCCGTTCACCCTGCTGTGGATCGTCGGCGTCATCAACGCCATCAACCTCATCGACGGGCTGGATGGGCTGGCCGGGGGCGTCGCCTTCTTTGGCGTGGGCACCAACTTCATCCTCTCGCTGGTGCGCGGGGACGTCGTCATGTGCCTGCTGATGGCGGCCCTGGCCGGCGCCATCCTCGGGTTCCTCGTCTTCAACTTCAACCCGGCCTCCATCTTCATGGGCGACACCGGGAGCATGTTCCTCGGCTTCGTGCTCGCCGCCGTCTCCTTGAAGACGTCCACCAAGAGCGGCACCGCCGTCGCGATGCTCGTGCCCGTCATGGCCCTGGGCCTGCCCATCATGGACACCCTGCTGGCGATGATTCGCCGCTCGCTGCTGGGCCGGCCCATGTTCAGTGCGGACAAGGAGCACATCCACCATCGCCTCATGAGCCGGCTGGTGCTCAGCCACCGCTCGGCGGTGCTGGTGCTCTACGCCCTGTGTGGACTGTTCACCCTGACCGCGCTCGGGCTCAACTTCGCCAACAGCGCGCAGTCGGCCATGCTCCTGGTGGGCATGGCGGTCGTCATCTTCGTGCTCATGCGCAAGCTGGGCTACCTGGACCTGCACCGCGCAGGTGCCATGGGCGACGTCCGTCGCAAGAACATCCGCCTGCGCACGCTGGTGAAGGACCTCACCCGCGCCATTCGCGGCGCCCAGTCGCTCCAGCAGGTGTGGGACGCCGTGCGGCCGCTGGCCGGGGCCCTCGATGTCGCCCGCCTGGAGCTGCGGCTCCAGCACCAGCACGAGGGGCTCACGGAGGGTGTCGTCTTCGAGACCCAGCGCCCCGCGGGCTCCGCGCTGCCGCTGGATGTGCGCGTGGAGGTCAAGGAGGCAGAGGTGCAGCTCGGGTGGCTCAGCCTCTCCTGGCGCGATGGGCGCGCGGAGGTGAGCCGCGATGAGGAGCTGGCCGTGGAGCTGGTCGCTGACGCCGTGGCCGAGCGCGCCGCCAGCCTCATGGCCGAGGCCGCGGCCGAGCCGGGCCGCGTCGTCTCGCTGAGGCGGTGACGCGCTTGGGCGCCCGGGACTTCCTGGCGCTGCTTCGGGCCTGGCCGGACGCTCCGGCGAGCCCGCCCCCCGTGGATGCGGAGCGCTTCGTCAGAGCCACCGCGCGGCACGGGCTCGCGGGCTTCGCGGTGCATGCGGCGGAGCGGGCAGGGTGGGTGTTTCCCGAGGCCGCGAGCGAGCTCTTGCGCCGCGAGTCGATGAGCACCGCCGCGCGTGCCATCCGGGTCCATGCGCTCCTGCTGCGCTCGGTGGATGCGCTCGCCACGGTGGGGGTGGTGCCCGTGCTGCTCAAGGGCCCGGCGCTGGCCCGGAGGCTCTACCCGGAGCCCTTCCTCCGAGCCACCACCGATGTGGATCTGCTCGTGGCCGGGGCGCAGGTGGAGGCGGCCTCGCGCGCCCTGGAGGGCCTGGGGCTGGCGCGGGCGCCCGAGCGGCCGGGGCACGGCGGGGAGCACTCGCACCACCGCGAGTTCCAGGGCCCGGCCGGGCTCGTCGAGCTGCACTTCCGCGCGCTCGTGGGCTACGGGCAGGCGCTGGAGGCCGACGCCCTGCTGGCCCACGCCGAGGAGGCCGAGCTGGAGGGCCGCCGCGTGCGCTACCTCCGCGCCGAGGAGGAGCTGGTCTACCTGTCCCTCCACGCGAGCAACCACCTGCTCCAGCGGCTCTCGTGGCTGTTGGACTTGAAGCTGCTGCTGCTCGCGCACCCTCGGCTGCGGTGGCCGCTCGTGGTGGAGGTGGCGCGGGCCTCGGCGCTGCCGCACCTGGCGTGGTACGCGCTGGAGGCGGCACGGCGGCTGCTCGGAGCGCCCGTTCCTTCCGAGGTGCTCTCGGAGCTGGCTCCGCCGCGCTGGCAGCGGCTCCTGGCCTCGCGGTTCTTCTCCGAGGAGCGGTTGCTCGGGACGGCGCTCGTCGAGCACAAGGCCGAGTGGGCCGCCGCGAAGCTCCTGCTCGCGCCTCGCGCGGGGCCCATGGCTCGCTATGCCGTGTGGCGGCTCGGAGAGGCCGTCCGTGCGCGGCTCCCCAGTGCCCTGCGGCGGTGAGCGGGCGCGCTACTGCTTTCTCAGCACGAAGATGTGGCAGTCCCCGCCCTTGAGGCCTCGGAGCAGCGGCCCCACCAGTCGGGTGATGAGCCGGTTGAGCGGGCGGGTGCCCGTGGGGTGGGGCTGGTTGAAGGTGTGCTCCACGAGCTCGAAGCCGGTGTCCCGCAGCATCCGCTCGAGCATGAAGGTGTGGATCGGCGTGATGTGGGTCGGATCGTTGAAGCGCGGATCCCGGCCGAACATGCGCAGGTTCCCCGTGGCGAGGAACTGCAGCCGCGCGGGCACGTTCTCGATGTTGGGCGTGGTGAGCACCATCAGCCCCCGAGGCGCGAGCAGCTTGTGGCACTCGCGCAGGAAGGCGCGCGGGTTCTCCAGGTGCTCGATGACCTCGATGGCCGTGAGCCCGTCGAAGGGGCCCTGGAGTCGGGCGCTGAAGGGCTCGTTGAGGTCCGCGGCGATGAGGGGCGCCCCGGTGAAGCGATAGAAGGAGGTGTCCCGCTCGACGGCGGTGACGCTGTAGCCCAGGGAGACCAGGCGCGAGGCCCACGCCCCGGAGCCGGCACCGAGATCCACCATCCGCGCGGGCGCGGGCAGGTGACGCCGGAGGACGGCGATCACCGCGTCGTGCATGCCGGGGAGGGTGCGGGCCTGGAGTTCCGAGCGGCTCTCCGGTCCCTGGGCGGAGGTTGTGCTCAAGGCATCTCCTGAAGCGGGGGAGGGGCGCGGATGAAACCATGGCTCCCCCAGGTGTCCAATCATGGAAGGGCGTGCTCCCAGGACGTGTGGCACCCTCGGCGGGAGTGTCACCTGTCGAGGAAGGAGGCGCACGCACGCATTGCGTCCTGTGGGGTTATCTCGTTAAAGGTGCGCCACCATGGCTCCCAGCCTGCTTGAGACCTTCCGCACCCTGTCCTCGTTCGATCCGCCGCGTGGCTCGCTGAGAGGCGCGCCCTGGGAGGAGTTCGTGGACTGGGCCATTGTCCAGGGGCTGGCGCCGCTGGCGGCCTACAACCTCGAGTACCGGCTGGCCGGGGCGGACGCACCCGAGTGGGTACGGGAGCGGCTGCTCACCATCTACCAGGGCTCCGTCAACGACAACGTGATGAAGCTCGTGAACTTCAAGCAGATCGTCGACGAGCTGGAGGGCCGCAAGCTCGTGGTGATGGGGGCCGCCGCCTTCGCCGAGGCCGTCTACCCGCACGTGGGCTTCCGCCCGGTGCTGGACATCCACGTGCTGCTCAAGCGCGTGGACGTGGAGGGCTTCTCGGGCTACCTCTCCCAGCACCACTTCAAGACGGAGAAGGATGAGGCGGGCAGCGGCGCGGCGCGCATGCTGTCCGATGGGCGTACCGCCATCTACCTGTTCGCGGACGTGCTCGGGCCCGAGCGGCGCGAGGAAGTCCAAGGCATCTTCGAGCGCGCCCGGCCGTGGAAGGTGTACGGCCCGTCCATGTTCCGTCCGGACCTGGAGGACGCGGTGCTGCTGCTGTGCCTGGAGCAGGCGCGCCAGGGCTATCAGGTGCCGTGGCTGTCCTTCGTGGACCTGCGCGAGCTCATCACCGGCGCCACCTCCATGGGCAGCATCTACTCGCGTCCGGTGGACGTGGCGGCGCTGAAGGAGCGCGCGCGGGCCTGGCGGCTGGAGCGTGCGCTCTACACCTCGGTGTCCATCATCGGGCGGCTCTTCCCCGAGACGGCACCCGCCGTGGAGGCGGCCCGTCCGCCGCTGCGCCGCGCCACCCAGGAGCTGCTGAACCGGCTCGTGGTGGAGCCGGTGAGCGTGCCGGGAAGCCGAGGGGTGCTCCGAGGCGCGGACCGGCTCCGCCGCCTGCTCACCGGGCAGTGAGCCCTCGCCCGCTCTCCTGTGGGGCCGGTGGAGGGCGGCTCTGGCTTCCCCTGGCGGGGCTCTCGGCGTAAGAGACGGGCGGCGCCAGTCGCCACGGGAGTCTCATGCGCATCGCCATCATCGGAACGGGCTACGTCGGGCTCGTCGCGGGTACCTGCTTCGCGGACTCGGGCAATGACGTCGTCTGCGTGGACATCGACGAGCGGAAGATCCGCGCGCTCCAGGCAGGCGAGGTGCCCATCTACGAGCCGGGCCTGGAGGAGCTCATCCGCAACAACGTGCGGGAGCGGCGGCTGTCCTTCACCACGGACCTGGCCACGGCGGTAGGGCCGTCGCAGGTGGTGTTCATCGCCGTGGGCACGCCCGAGGGCGAGAGCGGCGACGCGGACCTCCAGTACGTGCTGGCCGCGGCGGAGCAGATCGGCCGTGCCATGCGCCAGTACACGGTGGTGGTGGACAAGAGCACCGTGCCGGTGGGCACCGCGGACAAGGTGCGCGAGACGCTGGCCCGGGTGACGAAGGTGGAGTTCGACGTCGTCTCCAACCCCGAGTTCCTCAAGGAGGGCGCGGCGCTGGAGGACTTCCTCAAGCCGGACCGCGTCGTCATCGGGGTGGACTCGGAGCGGGCGCGCCGCATCATGGGCGAGCTGTACGCGCCCTTCGTGCGGACGGAGAACCCCATCTTCTACATGGACACGCGCTCGGCCGAGCTGACGAAGTACGCGGCCAACGCGATGCTGGCCACGCGCATCTCCTTCATGAACGACATGGCCGCGCTCTGCGAGAAGGTGGGCGCGGACGTGGACTTCGTGCGCAAGGCGCTGGGGGCGGACCGGCGTATCGGCTACCCGTTCCTCTTCCCGGGTGTGGGCTACGGCGGCTCGTGCTTCCCCAAGGACGTGAAGGCGCTGGTGGCCACGGGCCGCGAGCACGGGCTGGAGTTGGACCTGCTGCGCGCGGTGGAGCGCACCAACGAGCGGCAGAAGAAGCTGCTGGTGAACAAGGCGCTCAAGCACTTCGGCGGCTCGCTGGCGGGGCGCACCTTCGGGGTGTGGGGCCTGGCCTTCAAGCCGAAGACGGACGACATGCGCGAGGCGCCCTCCATCGAGGTGATCGAGGGGCTGCTGGGCAAGGGCGCGAAGGTGGTGGCGCATGACCCGGTGGCCGAGCGCACCGCGCATCGCTACTTCGGAGACCGCATCCGCTACGCCTCGCTGCCCTACGAGGCGCTGGAGGGCGTGGACGCGCTCTTCATCGTCACGGAGTGGAACGAGTTCCGCCACCCGGACTTCGAGCGGATGAAGGCGCTGATGAAGGCGCCGGTCATCTTCGACGGGCGCAACATCTACGATCCGGCCCGGATGCGCGAGCTGGGCTTCACGTACCAGAACATCGGCCGTCCGTGAGCCAGGGCGAGACACGCGAGGCGCTCACCGGCCTGCGCTTCTGGGCCGCGCTGCACGTGGTGGTGTTCCACTTCGGAGGCGGCTGGTTCGAGGGCGCGCCCGGGTGGCTGACGGCCATCTACCAGTGCGGGTACGCCTCGGTGGGGCTCTTCTTCGTGCTCTCGGGCTTCGTGCTCGCCTACAACTACCTGGGGCCGGACGGGCGGATGACGGCGGAGCCGCGCGCCTTCTGGGCCGCGCGCATCGCGCGGGTGTACCCCGTGTATGTGCTCGCGCTGGTGCTGCTGGCGCCGCACGTCATCGCCGGCTCGATGGCGGCGAACAGCGTGGGGATGGCCGCCGCGAAGCTGGCGGTGGGTGGGGGCAGCGCGCTGCTGCTCGTCCATGCCTGGCTGCCGCCCGCGACGCTCTACTGGAACCCGCCGGGCTGGTCCGTCGCGGTGGAGGCGTTCTTCTACGCGCTGTTCCCGCTCGCGGCGGCGTGGGTGGGGCGGCTGCGGCGCGAGCGGCTCGGCTGGGCCTTGCTCGCGCTGTGGGGGATGGGGCTGCTGCCGTCGCTGCTCTACCTGGGCTTCGAGCCCGATGGCGGCACCGCCACCATCCTGTCGAGAGGCACCTGGCTCACGGTGCTCAAGTTCAACCCGGTGCTGCGCCTGCCCGAGTTCCTCATGGGGGTGGTGCTGGGCCGGCTCTTCGTCCTGGAGACGCCGGCGCAGGGGCGCTCGGGGACGTGGATGGCGACGGGCGCGGCGCTGCTCACGCTGGTGGCCTTCGCCTTCAGCCAGTCCCTGCCCTTTCCGCTGTTGCACAACGCGCTGCTGGCGCCGGTGTACGCGGTGCTGGTGTACGGGCTGGCGCGCGGGGGAGGGCCGCTCGGGTGGCTGCTGTCCCGGCCATTGCTGATCCGGCTGGGGGCGGCCAGCTACGCGCTCTACATCCTCGAGCACCCGGTCTGGCTGGCTGTGGGTTCCGTGGCGGAGTCACTGGCGCCCTGGGTGGACCTGCGCGGGTACCGGCCGCTGTTCGCCCTCTACCTGCCGGTGGTGCTGGGAGTGTCGGTGCTCTGCCACTGGCTCGTGGAGACGCCGATGCGCACGTGGGTGCGGCGAGCGCTCCAGCCGTGGGTGGAGCGACGCGGGCGGGCACCCGAGGGGGTAGCTGCCGGGACGCCTCGGGCCTGAGGACTCAGCGGGCCAGGCCGCAGGCCGTCTTGCCCTCGTCGGTCTCGATGGCCGCGCAGTCGCAGGTCTCCAGCTTCGCCTCGCACGTGGCCTCGTCCTCGGCCGTGGGCTCCACGCGGGCCTCGTCGTTGGAGGCGCGGCGCACGCACAGCTCGCGCTCCACGGAGTTGGTGTTGCAGTCGCACAGCTGCTCGGAGAGCTGGCGGCAGGCACCCTTGCAGCCGGTGAGGCCGACGAGGGAGAGGGAGAGCACGGCGATTGCGGCAAGGCGGCGCATGGGCTGGCGGAACATGCCAGATGCCACCCCGGATGCAAGCCGAGTCCCACGTGAAATCTCGACCAGCGTGCATCCGGGACGCCTGCCTGCCCATGCTCCAGGGAGGAGTGGGTAGGAGGCCCTCTCGCTCCCATGCGATAGTCCCAGGCGCGTCCATGTCCCCCGTGTCTCGCCGCACTCCTCGATACATCCTCGGCGCCGAAGCGATGCTGTCGGGGCTCGTCGTGTTCTGCCCGCTGGCGCTGGGTGGCGCGCCGACGTGGGTGCTCGGGCCGCTGGTGGGGCTGGCCACGCTGGCCGTGCTGCTGGCCGGGCTGGGCGCACGGCGTCAGGGGCACGCGTTGCACGTGCCGTGGCTCGCGCTGCCGCTGGTGGCTGGCGCGGCGCTCTGCCTCGTACAGCTCATCCCGCTCCCCACGGGGCTGCTGGAAGCGGTGAGCCCCGAGGCCGCCGCGCTGCGGGAGTTCGCGCTCGTTCCGCTGGGGCTCACGTCCGCGCGGCCCGTCTCGCTGGAGCCGCCGGCCACCTGGCGCGAGCTGGCCCGGTACCTGGCCTACGTGCTGGTCTTCATCGCGGCGGTGGAGGTGTGTCGCTTCCGGCGCTCGCGGCGGAGGTTGCTGGCGGCTGTGGCCATCACGGGCGCCAGCGTGGCGCTGCTCGGGGTGTTGCACGAACTGCTGGAGCTTCCGCTCCTGTTCGGAGTGCGCGCGTACTCCCACGCGCGGCCGCCGCTGGTGACGCCCTTCGGCAATCCCAACCACCTGGCGGGCTTCCTGGGGCTGTCCTCCACGGTGGCGCTGGGGCTGGCGCTGAGCAGCGAGCGGCGCGGGCAGGCGGGGCTCTTCGCGGCGGTGGCGCTGATCTCCGGGGCGGGAGTGTTCCTGTCGCTGTCGCGCGCGGGGATCCTCTTCTTCCTGCTGGGCCAGGTGCTGCTGGCGGTGTGGATGCTGCGGGAGCGCCGCGAGACGCGCGAGCATGAGCCTGTGCCGCCGCTCTGGCGCCGGGGCTCCACCGCGCTGTTGGTGCTCGGCGCGACGCTGGCCGTGGGCGGCTACGTCGCCTGGGAGAAGCTGTGGGAGGAGGCGGCCACCGCGGACAGCGTGGAGAAGGTGCGCCAGAGCGGGAAGGTGGACGTGTGGCCGATGATGGCCGAGGCCGCGCGCGCCTTCCCGGTGCTGGGCATGGGGCGAGGGGCGTTCGAGGCTGCCTTCCCGCGCTACCAGACCGTTCCCAATCCCAACACGCTGACGCACCCGGAGAACGCGGTGCTTCAGCTCGCGGCGGAGTTCGGAGTGCCGGGGCTGGTGCTGCTCGGCGGGATGCTGTGGGGCTTCGCGCGGCTGCTGCGCCGTGAGCGGCTGGGGCGCTTGGAGGTGGCGGTGCTCGCGGGAGTCTCGGCGCTGGGGCTCCACAACCTCTTCGACTTCAGCCTGGAACTGCCCGCGTGCGCGGTGGCCGTGTGGGTGGCGCTCGCGGCGCTGGCCAGGCCGGAGGAGCGGGAGGGCGCCACGGCTTCGGGAGGAACGTGGCGGTTGGCTCCGCTCCGAGGGCTGGGCATCGCCCTGGCGCTCGCGGTGCTGGCGGGCGTGGCGCTCGGGCCAGGGAGGCACACGCTCGCGGAGGCGGAGGCGGAGCTGGCGGGGCTCGTGCAGGCCCGTGCGCCGGTGGCGGAGGTGCGCGCGCGGGCGCTGGCCCTCATCGATCGGCATCCGGCGGACTATCTGCTCTATGGCCTGGTGGGTGCGGCGTATGCGTCGGGCGGGAAGGCCACGGCGGGGGATGCGCTGGCCTTCGTCAACCGGGCGCTGTACTTGCGGCCGACGGATGCGGCCTCGCACCGCACGGCCGCGCGGGCACTGCTGGCGCTGGGGCGTCGAAGCCAGGCCTTCCTGGAGTACCGGCTGGCCTACGAGTCCGGGGACCTGGAGGTGCTGGCGCGCGAGGCGCTGGACGCGTCGCGCACGCTGGAGGAACTGCAGGCGCTCTCGCCGGATCGGCCTCGGGAAGTGGCCGCGCTGTCCCTGGCACTGGCCTCACGGCCGGGGCGTCAGGAGCAGGCGCTGGCCTGGCTTGCCTGGGCGCGTGAGCACTTCGAGGGGATGCTGAGAGCTCCCTCGCCGGATGCGCCGCGCCTCCGCTTCGGCGCGAGGGACATGGATGCGCTGTGGGAGCAGGAGGCCCGCTTGCGCGTGATGCGAGGCGAGCTGGCCGAGGCCGAGGCGCTGTGCGCCGAGTTGGAGCACCGGGCTCCGGAAGCGCTCGAGCCGCAGTTGCTGCGAGCGGGGATCCTCCGAGCCCAGGGGCGGCGCGAGGAAGCCATCCAGCTGATGGATCGGCTCGTGCCGCGCTTCCCAGGGAAGGTGGAGCTGTCCTTCCAGCTGGCGACCCAGCTCCTGGAAGCAGGGCTGACGCGGCGTGCGAGAGAGGTGCTCGGGCAGGCCAGTCCCTTCATCGCGGACTACTCACAGCGGGCGCGGCTGCTGTCGCTGGAGGGGGCGAGCTACGAGCGGGAGGGACTGCTATCACGAGCCCTGGAGCGCTACCAGACGGTGACGCGGCTCGCGCCAGCGCCGGAAGCCCACTTCACGGTGGCGCGGCTGCACGAGTCCCTGCGTCACTATGGGGACGCGGCCCGGGAAGTACGCGAGGGCCTGCACCTGCTGCCGGCGGGAGCGCATCGGGAAGAAGAGGCGTGGGTGGCGCGCCTGGAAGCGGAGGAGCGCAAGCTCCTGGAGACGCGGCGGCAGGAGCTGATGGAGGACCCTCACAAGCGGGACGTGGTGGAGCACCTGCTGGAGACGACCGCCGACTCTCCTTGAGGGTAGCAATGCCTCAACTACGGAGTGCGTCGTCCGAGGCTTGCGGAGTACAGTGCTCTACCCTTTGCCGTGCATGAGACACAGCATGAGAGGTGGGGGCTCGGTCGTGTGTTGTCGTTCCTCGAGGCTCGTCAATGTTGAGGAGGCTTCTCATCCTACGGATCTTGCTCAGCGCACTCCCTCTCGCATGTGCGGGTGGTTCGCAGAAGGTGGGAGGCGAGGATTATGGCTTTGAAGGAGATTCCGACCGGGTATGGGTTAGAGGCCCCTGGGAGGAGATCGCGCCCTCGAAGGACATCGATGAGGTGATCGACCAATTGTGCCCAGCGGTCATGAAACTGCCAGGCGCCCAAGGGGGGGACCACGGTCAGGAATACTGTGGCGTCATCTATCAGCTCCTGAGTGAAAATCAGTATTACGCGAGCAAGCCTTCTCCCTTGACGAGGTCTACGTTGAGTGCGGTGGGCAAGCGCAAGACGTGTCTGATCCCCAGAAGCGTCAAGGACTCCCGCGGCGCGCTGAAGCGAGATGCTGACTATCATGGCCACCCTTGGCCTTCTCCCATGAGCGAGGGAGATAGGGCGCGTGGGAACCAGTGGTACTTGTTTCGGATCCAGTTTGATACCCGGTGCCGGGTTCAAAAGCTGGTTCCTCATGTCGATGACGAGCGTCCCGGCGAGCTGTACGAGCGCCAGGGGAAGAGCTGGAAGCGGGTGGGGACGATCCTCCCAGAAGACAAGAGTCGCGGCTATGTCACGCCAATCTCCCAATGAACTGGGTCGTTGTGTCTCTCCCCGTCGGCGCATGAGGCGCATGAGCTACAGCCTGTCGGTGGTGCTGTTCCTTGCGCTCTCCGCATGCATGAAGAAGCCCACGATGGGCCGCTACGTGCCGCCAGCGGAGGCGGCCTGGTTCAAGTTCGGGAGTTTCTTGCCCGAGGAGGGCCAGCAGACACTTCCAGGCTCCATGGCCGTTGCCATCCACCATGCCGCGGAACACTTCCTCCCATGGGAGTCCACTCCTCCGGCGGGAGCTGATGCCGTAGCGATCTGCCTCCTGCAGCGTCAGGTCTGGGATGTAGAGACAGCCCCATGGGCCGACAATTCCCTCTTGATCCGCTTTGCCCTGGCTCCTGGGGCGTGCCGCTGGGGAGGAGCGCCGTTGTTGGATCTGGGTGCCACCTACGCGGTGAGCCTGCACGATGGGCGCATTCTGGCTGTCTCCGACGCCGTGGCTCGGCCTGAAGGGGCAGTTCCCTTCCAGTTTCCCCAGGATCTTCCCAGGGAGAAGCTGAGTCTCTTTGAGGCCAACACAGCCGCTGCCATCGAACTGGCCACGGGTGACTTTCTGGCTCACGCCCGCGGCGCGTCCTCGGACGAGCCGCCCTGCGTGGCCCAGCTCTCTTCCTACGATGTGACGGCAGTCTCGGCGATGGAGGGGGTGAACCTCGTTCGTTTCGACCTGAACGATCGACGGTGCCCACCCCTCGGGCCGCCGAGCATCGTCGAAGGAAGGAAGGCGCTCTCACCCGCGTTTGTCACGACCTATGCCATTGAGCTTCGCACGATGAGGATCCTCGGCATCGAGCTCACCACGCGACAACGGATCGATGACTGAGGCATGCACGTGGTGCCCTGGAAGTTGTACCTCCACAGGCTGCGACTCCCGTCGACCCGGCCTCACTGCTGGAAGTCGTAGACGCTGCCGAGCTGGAGGATGCGCGTGAGCTCGTCCAGCGCCGTCATCGTCTCGCGCGCGAGCTTCGGATCCTGGAGATCCTTCGCATACAGCGTCTCGCGGTAGTGCTTCTTCACCCAGGCCGCGAGTGACTCGTGGAGCGCGGACGAATAGAAGACGTTGGCCTTCACCGCGGCGCGCTCCTCATCCGTGAGCCAGATGCGCTGGCGCAGGCACGCCGGGCCGCCACCGTTGTTCATGGACTGGCGCACGTCCAGGTAGTGCACGGCCTTGACCGGGTTCTCCTCAGCCACCACCCGCTCCAGGAAGCGCCGCGGCGCCTCCAGCTCCTGGCTCTCGATGGGAGCGATGATGGCCATGGTGCCGTCCGGCAGCGTGAGCACCTGCGAGTTGAACGGGTACGCCTTCACCGCGTCCGCCACCGGCAGCTCCGCCTGCGTGGCCACCACGGAGGTGAAGGCCGGGCCCAGCTTCTCGCGCAGCGTGCTCAGCAACCCGGGGACATCCACGAACGCAAGCTCGTGCAGCATGAGGAAGCTGCCGTTGCCCACGCCCAGCACGTCCGTGTGGAACGCGCCCGAGTCGATGCCGTCCGGGTGCTGCTGCGGGAAGAGGGTGCGCTCGGCATCGAGCTGGTGGAGCCGCGCGAGCGCCTGGCTGGCCTCCAGCGTCTGTCGGGCCGGAAAGCGCTTCGGCCCGACGATGTCCTTCCACGCGCTGCGGCCCCAGGCCAGCAGGTGCACCGCGCCATGCCCGGGCGTGGCCAGTCGGGTGTGGTTGGCGGCGCCCTCGTCGGCGAAGTGCCCGCCACCGGGCAGCGGCGCATGCACCGCGAAGCGCGCGCCGTCCGAGAAGATGGCCCGCAGCACCGAGTGCGTCGTCTCCGCCTCGATGGCCCGGTGGAACATCTGCTGGAGGTTGGCCGGCGTCAGGTGCATCCGCCTGTCCGTCGTATCCTCCGAGGGCGCACAGGTGGCGGCATTGGCCGTCCACATGGCGGCGGCGCTGGAGGTGAGCCGCAGCAGGTGCTCGCCCTCGCGCGCGGCGCGGGTGATGACCTCCTCGTCCGTGCCGCTGAAGCCCAGCATCCGCAGCGTCCGCAGCGAGGGACGCGGCTGGGGTGGCAGCACCCCCTGGCCCACTCCCAGGCCCGAGACGAAGCGCATCTTCTCCAGTCCTTGGAGCGCCGCCTCGCGGGGGTGGCTCGCCTGGCCGCCGTGGGTGGTGGAGGCCAGGTTGCCGACCGAGAGGCCGCCATAATTGTGGGTAGGGCCTACGAGACCGTCGAAGTTGTACTCGCGCATTGGGATATAGAACCGCGGCTGTGGAGCACCCACCCTTAGCAAAGCGGCTCAAGCGTTTCCTCCGCTACCTGCTCGTCCGGGCCGCCCTGGCCCTCGTCCACCCCATGCCCCTCGGGGTGGCGCGGTGGCTGGGTGTGCGCTTCGGGACACTCGCCTTCCTCGTAGCTGGCGGCGAGCGGCGCAAGGCCCTCAAGTCCCTGGCCCGGGCCTTCCCCGAGAAGTCCGAGGCGGAGCGGCTCGCCCTGGCCCGCGCCTGCTTCCGGCACCTGGGCTCCGCCATGTTCGAGGTGGGGTGCACCGCCGCGCTCGACCGGGAGCTCCAGCAGCTCGTGGCGTGGCCCGCGGCGGACCGCGCCGTGCTGGAGACGGCGCTCGCGCGGGGCAAGGGCGTGGTGTTCGTCTCAGGGCATGTGGGCAACTGGGAGCTGCTGGCCCGCCGCGTGGCCTGCGAGGGCTTCCCCTGCCAGAGCATCGCCAAGGAGACGTCGGATCCGCGCCTCACGGCGCTCGTGGAGCGCTTCCGGGCGCGCGGCAAGGTGCGCAGCATCTGGCGCGGCCAGGACGGCGCGGCCCGGCACATGCTCCGAGCGCTGAAGAACGGAGAGATCCTCGGCCTGCTCATCGACCAGGACACGAAGGTGCAGTCCTTCTTCGTCCCCTTCTTCGGAGAGCTGGCGGCCACGCCTCGGGCGGCGGCGGACCTGGCCATCCGCACTGGAGCCGCGGTGGTGGTGGGCTTCTGCCAGCGCGCCGAGACGGGCTACCGGCTGACGATGGAGGAGGTACCCCTTCCATCCGAGCAGGACCGTGAGGCGGCCGCCCTGGCCCTCACGGCCGAGCTCTCCCGGCGCATCGAACAGGCCATCCGCCGTTCACCCGAGCAGTGGGTCTGGATGCACCAGCGGTGGAAGACCCGGCCCGAAGGTCCGCCCGCGACACTCCCCGCCGGAGCCGAAGCGCCCGCCGCGGCCCGATGATAGGAAGAGTCACGTGACGCGCCTCCTGCTCTCCAGCCTCCTGGCCCTCCTGGCCGCCGCCTGCGGCCCGCGCCCAGGGGCGACCGGCGCGTCCGAGTCGCCACCCCAGGTGGTGCTCCACGGCGTCCAGCTCCAGTCCTTCGAGGGTGACCAGCTCGTCCTGGCCGGCCGGGCCGACCGCCTCACCTACCAGCGCACGGAAGGGGCGGTGACGGCCACCAACACCCTGCTGCGCCTGCCGGGCCGCCGTGGCCCGGAGCAGCGCGCACCCGCGGGCCCGCGAGGCGGCATGGAGATCCGCGCCCCGCTCATGGAGGGCAGCCTCGCCTCGCGCCAGCTCACGGCCTCCGGGGGCGTCGTCATCCGCACCGCCGAGGGCATGGTGGCGCGCACGCCCCGCGCCACCTACGACGCACCCGCCCAGCAGGCGCGCGGCCGCGAGGGCGTGGCCGTGCAGGGGCCAACCTACGGCCTCCGGGCGGACAGCTTCGACTTGTCCTTCCCGGACGGAACGTTCACCTTCGAGGGCTCCACGCGAACCGTGGTGGGAGGAGCACAGTGATCGAGTTCCTGACGATGGCCTTCTTCCTCGCGCAGCCCGCGGCGCCGGCCCCGGCGGCGACGGACGGTGGGACGCGCCCTCCCATGCTCGGGAACGTGGCGCTGAACAACCCGGTGGAGATCACCGCCAAGCTCATCACCGGCGAGCGCAACTCGGCCACCTTCACCGGGGACGTGCAGGTGAAGCACCGCACGCTGGACCTCAAGTGCGACAAGATGGTGGCCTTCTACACGGGCTCTCGCGAGGTGACGCGCGTGGAGTGCACCGGCGGCGTGCAGGCCCAGGACGGGGACCGCTTCGCCCGGGGCGAGCGCGCCGAGTACGACGTGCCCAGCGGGGTGCTGGTGGTGACGGGCTCGCCGGAGGCCCGGCAGGGCACCACCTACGTGACGGGCACCAAGGTGCGCCTCACCCTGGGCAGCGAGCGGCTCGAGGTGGAGAACGCGCGCATCATCGTCGAGACGGCCCCGGCGGGGGGCCCCAAGAAGGGCAAGGGAGGCGCGAAGAAGCCATGAGCGGCGGGAAGCTGTGGGCCGAGGGCCTCCAGAAGAGCTACCGCAAGCGCCAGGTGGTGCGCGGCGTCTCCTTCAACGTCTCCCAGGGCGAGGTGGTGGGCCTGCTGGGGCCCAACGGCGCCGGCAAGACGACGAGCTTCAACATGGTGGTGGGCCTGGTGACGCCGGACGCCGGCCGCGTGCGCCTGGACGACGAGGACCTGACGCACCTGCCCATGCACCGGCGCGTCCGCCGCGGCATCGGCTACCTGCCGCAGGAGGCCTCCATCTTCCGCAAGCTCAGCGTGCGCCAGAACTTCCTGGCCGTGCTGGAGCTGCAGAAGGGGCTGGATGGCAAGGCGCGCGAGGCCCGGGCCCGGGAGCTGATCGACGAGTTCGGCCTCGGCCACGTGTCGGACGCCCTGGGCGAGACGCTCTCCGGCGGCGAGAAGCGGCGCGCGGAGATCGCCCGCTCGCTCATCCCCAACCCCCGCTTCATCCTCTTCGACGAGCCCTTCGCCGGCGTGGACCCCATCAACGTGGGCGACATCCAGCGGCAGATCGCCGCCCTCAAGCAGCGGGGCCTGGGCGTGCTGATCACCGATCACAACGTCCAGGACACCCTGGGCATCTGCGACCGGGCCTACATCCTCGCCGAGGGGCAGATCCTCGAGGAAGGCACGCCCGCGGCGATCGCGGCGTCGCCCCGGGCTCGCGCTGTCTACCTGGGAGAGCGCTTTCGCCTGCAAACGCCGTGAAACCCTGCTCGGAGCGGGCCGGAGGCCATGCCCGGAGGCCGGGCGTGCACGCCTCGCCGCGCCTTGGGAGCGGGGTTTGGCCTACCCTTTGCGTCGACGGTTGAACACCTCCGGGGAGACCCGGGAGGCCCTCTAAATCCATGATTCCACTTCGGAAAATCATGAATGCAAGCAGGGGGCCACGTTCTTGGGGGGCTAGACGAACGAAGGGGGTCTTGCTAGTTTGGCACGGTCCTTGATTGAAGCCACGTCAAGGCCATGTTTCTGCTCGGTGGGGAGCCCTAGTCCATGGCGATGGAACTCAAGCAAAGCCTGAAACTCTCGCAGCAGCTGGTGATGACGCCGCAGCTGCAGCAGGCGATCAAGCTCCTGCAGTTGTCGAGGATGGAGCTGCTGGAGCAGGTCCGGGAGGAGATGGAGCAGAACCCGCTGCTGGAGCAGCCGGACGAGCAGGCCCCGCTGGACGTGGCCGAGAAGGAGCCGGGCGAGGCGTCGCTGGAGGCGGCGAACGTCGAGGTGCCCAGGGACCAGGACGCCCCGATGGTGGGCGACAGCACCCCGGAGTTCAAGGGCGACTCGGACAACCCGCCGGAGATCGACTGGGAGGCCTACCTCAACAGCTACCAGTTCAGCGAGCAGACCACCGCCTCCAACAAGGGCAATGTGGCCACGGAGGACATGCCGTCCTTCGAAGCCAACATGGTGAAGAAGGAGGACCTGGTCGACCACCTGCAGGCGCAGCTCGGCATGCTGAAGCTGAACGAGGCCGAGCGCCGGGTGGCCATGCTCATCACCGGCAACCTGGATGATGACGGCTACCTGAAGCTGCCGGACGTGGAGGGTGATCCGCTGATCCGCCTGTCCAACGAGGCGGACGTGCCCATGCACGTGGCGGAGCGGACGCTGCGGCGCATCCAGAGCCTGGACCCCAAGGGCTGCGGAGCGCGTGACCTGCAGGAGTGCCTGCTGATCCAGGTCCAGGCGCTGAAGGAGAAGCACGCTCCGCTGCTGGGGCTGATGATCAAGCGGTACATGAAGTACCTGGAGAGCAAGAACCTGCCGGCCATCGCCAAGGAGCTGAAGGTCACCCTGGAAGAGGTGGTGGAGGCGGCCAGGCTGCTGCCGAAGCTGGACCCGAAGCCGGGGCGCAACTTCAGCGGGGATGACGCGCCGTACATCACCCCGGACGTGTTCGTCTACAAGATGGGCGACGAGTACACGGTGGTGCTGAACGATGACGGCCTGTCCAAGCTGCGCATCTCCAACACGTACCGGAACGCGCTGAAGAACGGCGCGGTGTCGCCTGGGCAGACCAAGGAGTTCATCCAGGACAAGCTGCGCAGCGCGCAGTGGCTCATCCGCTCCATCCACCAGCGGCAGCGCACCATCTACAAGGTGACCGAGAGCATCATCAAGTTCCAGCGGGACTTCCTGGACAAGGGCATCGCGCACCTCAAGCCGCTGATCCTCCGGGACGTGGCCGAGGACATCGGGATGCACGAGTCCACCGTGTCGCGCGTGACGACGAGCAAGTACGTGCACACCCCGCAGGGCATCTTCGAGCTGAAGTACTTCTTCAACTCGTCCATTGCGCGCGTGTCCGGCGAGGACACGGCGAGCGAGGCGGTGAAGCACCACATCAAGCAGCTGGTGTCGCAGGAAGACGCGCGCAACCCGCTCTCGGACCAGAAGATCGTCGAGCTGCTCAAGGCGCAGGGCACGGAGATCGCCCGGCGCACGGTGGCCAAGTACCGCGAGGTGCTCGGCATCCTCCCGAGCAGCAAGCGCAAGCGCTACTTCTGAGCCGCTCGCTCGCTGCTGGCGGCAACTGGTCCATCCGATTTGTGAAAACCGGCTCTGTCGGCTGGACCAGCTCGTGGGCACGCTAGGCCCATGAGCACCAACACCCCGAACCCCAACGCCTCGGAGCTTCCCCGCAGAGAGCTCACCCCGCTCGTCGTCCCTCCGGTGACGCTGGAGGGGCGCACCGTGCGGCTCGAGCCGCTGCGCCCGGAGCACGCCGCGGAGCTGGCCTCCCTCCTCGAGCCCGAAGTGTTCGAGTTCACCGCCCTGGTGCTGCGCACGCAGGCGGACGTGGAGGCGTACATCGCCGCGGCGATGGAGACCGCCGGCAAGGGCACCGAGCAGCCCTTCCTCATCCGCCACCGGGACACCGGCGCCCCGCTGGGCACCACGCGCTACATGTCCATCTCCCGCCATGACCGGACGCTGGAGATTGGCCACACGTGGCTGGCCCGGCGGGCCTGGCGCACCCGGGTGAACACCGAGTGCAAGTTCCTCCTGTTCCGCCACGCCTTCGAGCAGCTCCAGGTCATCCGCGTCCAGTTCAAGACGGACAAGCGCAACCTGCGCTCTCGGGCCGCCATCGAGCGCATCGGCGCGAAGTTCGAGGGCTTCCTGCGCCACCACATGCTCGTGCGGGATGGCGTGGTGCGCGACTCGGCCGTCTTCAGCGTCATCGACACCGAGTGGCCCGAGGTGAAGGCACGACTGGAAGAGCGGCTGGCGCGGGAGTGATAGGGTCGCGGGCCGCATGGTCCGCTCTCTCCGCTCCCTGTCTTCCCTCGTGCCGTCTCTCGCCGTGCTCGGGCTGCTCGCCGGCTGTGGCCGCACCGAGACCCGCCCCATCTCCCTGGACGACCTCTCCCGCCGCGCGCTCACCTTCGCGCTGGTGGACATCGACGCGCTGGAGAACCCGGACGCGGCCGGCTCGCACCGCTTCACCGTCACGCTCGCCCAGGCCGAGGACGGCTGCACCAGCCTCGTGGACGGCGTGACGGCCACCTTCAATGGCCAGCCCATGGAGCTGGAGCCCGGCGGCATCTCGGGCGAGGGCGGCCGCGAGGTATGCGTGGAGACGCGCGCCTGGTTCGACTTCGATCCAGAGGCCTGGGACTCCGAGCCCATCGAGGATGCTCGCGTCTTCCTGCAGTCCGGCGACGGGAGCCGCTCCCTGTCGCTCATCGTCCTGGGCGCCAAGGCCAAGCGCCACTTCACCTTCCAGGGCTCGGGCTCGGGGGCGACGCTGCGGCAGGGCCAGACGTACACGTACCGCTGGGAGCCGGTGGAGGAAGTCCCAGGGCCCTTCACCGTCACCCTCCTGCGAGAGGGCGGTCAGGCGTCCGCCACCCTCCAGACGAACCAGGACGAGGGCAGCGTGAGCTTCACGCTCCCCCAGGCCACCCCCGTGGCCACCCACCTGCTGACGCTGAAGGGCACCGTGGCCGGCCAGGTGCTCGAGTGCGAGGGCGTGGCCTCCTGCGAGGGCTCTCTCTTCCACTCCACCGACTTCGAGGTCGCCGTCGTTCCCTGAGCGTCCGCCTGCCCGCTGACCGGGCGTGAGAGCCGAGGGAACTGGACCAAGGGCCGGGAGCCGCGCGGTTGCCGGCCGTAGCCATCACCCCCACCGTGCCTGGGTACTCCTTAGGAGGCCCCATGGCGCGCAATCCGGATCCCCGTCACACTGGTCAGAAGCCTGACTTCAACGAGCAGCCTCAGGCCCATCCCGGCATCGAGGAGCGGATGCAGGAGGCGCCGGACTACGGCGAGGACTCGTACAAGGGGCTCGGTCGTCTGAAGGATCGCGTGGCGCTCGTCACGGGTGGCGACAGCGGCATCGGCCGGGCGGTGTGCCTGGCCTTCGCCCGAGAGGGCGCGGACCTGGCCTTCGCCTACCTCAACGAGCACGAGGACGCCGAGAAGACGCGCCGGCTCCTGGAGGGTGAGGGCCGTCAGGTGCTCGCCATGGCGGGAGACCTGGCCGTCGAGGCGTACTGCCGCAAGCTCGTCGAGGACACGGTGAAGCGCTTCGGCCGCATCGACGTGCTGGTGAACAACGCCGCCTTCCAGGGCAAGGAGGTGGAGAAGTTCGAGGAGCTCGATCCCGAGCGCGTCGAGCGCACCTTCCGCGTGAACATCCTCGCCATGTTCCACCTGGTGCGGCTGGCGCTGCCGCACATGAAGCCGGGCAGCGCCATCATCAACGTCGCCTCCGTCCAGGCGTACCAGCCCTCCGCGGCCATCCTCGACTACGCGAGCACCAAGGGCGCCATCGTCACCTTCACCAAGGGCCTGGCGCAGTCGCTCATCGAGCGCGGCATCCGCGTCAACTGCGTGGCGCCGGGGCCCGTGTGGACGCCGCTCATTCCCCAGTCCTTCAGCGGCGAGCACCTGAAGACGTTCGGCGAGAGCAACCCCATGGGCCGCCCCGCGCAGCCCGCCGAGCTGGCGCCCTCCTTCGTGTTCCTCGCCAGTGACGAGTCCCGCTACGTCAACGGGGAGATCCTCGGCGTCACGGGGGGCAAGGTCCTCGCGTGAGCCCTCCCCAGGAGCAGCTCGGCGCGCCGCACCAGGACAAGCACTACGACGTCATCATCGTCGGCGGAGGCCCCGCGGGGCTGTCCGCCGCGCTGTTGCTCGGGCGGTGCCGGCGCAAGGTCCTCGTCTGTGACGACGGCAAGCCACGCAACGCCGTCTCGCACGCCTCGCACGGCGTCTTCACCCGGGATGGCACACGCCCGGCGGAGCTGCTGCGGCTGGGGCGCGAGCAGCTCGTGCCCTACGGCGTCGCGGTGTGGGACGTGCGCGTCGCCGAGGCCCGGTGCACGGACCGGGGCTTCGAGGTGGTGCTCGAGGAGGGCCCCAGGCTGCGCTGCCGCCGGCTGCTGCTGGCCACCGGCGTGGTGGACGAGCTGCCGAAGGTGGAAGGCATCGAGCCGCTCTATGGCCGCAGCGTCTTCCACTGCCCCTACTGCGACGGCTGGGAGATGCGTGAGCAGCCGCTCGCCGCGTACGGCCGGGGCCATGATGGGGTGGAGCTGGCGCTGGGCCTGAAGACGTGGACGAATGACATCATCCTCTTCACCGACGGAGGCCGCTCCCTCTCGCGCGAGGAGCAGGAGCTCCTCCGGCACGAGGGCGTCCGCTGGCGCCACGAGCGCATCTTGCGGGTGGAGGGCTCGGACGGGCGGCTGGAGCGGGTGGTGCTCGCCAGCGGCGAGTCCATTCCCCGCCGCGCGCTCTTCTTCCACACCCAGCCCCGGCAGCGCTCCCCGTTGGCGAGCAACCTGGGCTGTGCCTTCACCCGACGCGGGGCGGTGAAGACGCGCAAGCTGGAGGACACCGGCATCCCCGGGCTCTATGTCGCGGGGGATGCCTCGCGAGATGTCCAGTTCGTGATCGTCGCGGCCGCGGAAGGGGCCAAGGCGGCCCTGGCCATCAACAAGTCCCTGCGCATCGAGGACTGTGTAGGACCCAACCCATCACGTGAGTCTCCATTTTCGGTCCCGGAGCCCACGGAAGTGCCTGAATCTGCTCGGGATTAAGCCGGGAATAAGGGAACGCGCCCACCTGTCGGAGCCAAGGTACTCCCAGCCGCTGGGAGTGCCCTGAAGCGGACATTGGAGGGGTCGGGTTGCTTTTGCCCCCCCAGACCGTTTCTGATCTGGAACGGAGCACCGTCCTACCTACAGAGGAGGCAGCTACACATGCAGATGAACATCACCTTCCGCCAGTTCGGAGCGTCGGATTCCCTCAAGGAGTACGCACGCGAGAAGGTCGATCGAGTCAATCGGTTGCTGGACAGGGCGGGGGAAGCGCATGTGGTGCTCTCGCTCGAACGCCATCTGCATCACGCGGACATCACCATCCACTCGGGCTCGTGGGTGCTCAGGGGCCGCGAGAAGAGCGAGGACATGTACGCGTCCATCGACCTGGCCATGGACAAGATCGAGCGGCAGCTGCGCCGCTACAAGGACAAGCTCAAGAGCCACCATGGCCGTGAGCGCGTGCACCACCGCCAGGACCTGGTGAACCAGCTGTCGCGCGTGCGCCACGCCGTCTTCGAGATGCCCGGGGACCAGGAGGAGGCCGCTCCGGCGGAGGCCCAGGCGACTTCGTCTCCTCCGCCCGCGAAGCCCGAGGCCGCCGACTCCTCGCCTCGCATGCTGCGCACCACGCACCTCACCGTCCAGGCGCTGAAGGTGGACGAGGCGGTGATGCAGATGAACCTGATGAACAACGACTTCTACGTCTTCCACAACGTGGAGACGAACGCGATGTCCGTGCTCTACCGCCGCAAGGATGGGCAGTACGGTCTCATCGAGCCGCACGAGCCCGAGCAGCAGCGGGTCGCCGCGGGCGCGCGGTAGCCAACCCCGGAGACGCCCGCGCTCCGCCCCCCAGCAGGGTGAGGCGGAGCGCGCGGGTGGCCGTGCCTCGGGAGGGCTCCCGGGGCCACGCCCTCACTGCCACTTGCGGCAGTTGGTGGTCGGCGAGTGCCTCATGCGCTCCCGCTGGGTGGTGAAGCGCGCCGGAGAGATCGCCGAGGAGTAGCTCTCCGTGTAGCTGGCCAGGTTCAGCGCGAGCAGCGTGGCCATCTGCCCGAGCGGCCGCGCCTGGAGGCTCTCGGGGAAGTCCACGAGGAACTGCTCCTCGAGCGGGCCCGCGCAGTCACGCTTGCCGGAGTAACCGCCCTCCACGCGCTTCAGGTAGTAGCTGCAGACGCCGACGCGGCCCACCAGCACGTCGTCCTTGAGGAGCACCTCCACGGGGGCGCCGCCCAGGGTGCCGGAGACGCGGGTGTCATCTCCCTCGGACAGCTCCAGCTTCGTGGGCTGCGCGCCGAAGATGCCCGTCACCTGCTGGTAGTTCCACTGCAGATCCACGGGCCGGTCCCGGAAGCGGCCGCGCATTCCGTCCTCCCTCAGTCCGAGCGAGGAGCTGGGGCCGGTGATGGCGTCGTGAGAGACGACCATGGGCTCGATGGAGCCCTGGCCCATGCGGACCCCGTCCGTGGGTGGGCGCAGGCCCTCTCCGACTCCCGTGCACCCGACACCCAGACCCAGCACGAGCAGCGACGACATCAGCAGCGAGCGCGACATGGCTTCCCTCCCGGTTCGGTTCTTCGTTGGCGTTGTCGGGAGAAAGAACGCGGCGCCGCGCGGGACATATCGCGCGTCGGAATCCGGGCAGTGGGCTCGAAGGGACTGTGTCTCAGCGAGAGGCGCCCTGCAGGGCGCGAGCTGCCTTGTGGGGCGTCGTGGATTGCCGCGAGGCGTCGGCCTGCTTCTGGCCCACCGGATCCAACCCGTGGCCGAAGGAGAGCGAGCGCAGGTGGACGGGCAGACGGCCCGGCGTGCCAATCTCTCCAAAGAGGGCGGCGGCCGCGGCGGAGGTGGAGGCGGGCTGGTACGAGTAGACGGCGAGCACGGCGCGGGCCTCGTCCACCAGCTCGGCCAGGTAGGGCAGCCCCATGGTGACGACCACCACGGGCTTGCCGGTGGCGGCGGCCATGGTGACGAGCTCCACCTGGCGCGAGTTGATCAGCCCCACCACCACCACGTCCGCGGCGAGCGCGGCCTTCCGAGCCTTCTGCCGCAGCGCGGCACGGCGGGACTCGGCCGGGTAGGCGGGCACCGAGAGCACGGAGGCCCGGGGGGCGCGGGCGCGGATGGCGTCGCCCAGCGAGGGCTCGGCGGTGATGACGGCGATGCGGGCCTCCGTGGACAGGGGGAAGGAGCGCTCATCGGTGCGCAGCAGGGTGACGGAGGCGCGGGCGATGAGGTGGGCCACCTCGCCATTGCCGGGCGGGGGCGGGGTGGCGAGCCGCTGCTCCATCACGGGCGGCGTCTCGAAGAGGCCCCGGCGCAGCTTGGCGGTGAGGATGCGGCGCACGGCCTGCTCCAGGCGGGCGGCCGGCAGCTCCCCGCTGCGCGCGGCGGCGAGCAGGGCCTCGTACACCTCCGCCTTGCGCTCGGGGCTCCAGGGCACCAGGACCATGTCCGCGCCGGCCCGCACCGCCAGCACGGCGGCCCGGCCCGCGCCGTAGCGCTGGGTGATGGCCTCCATCTCCATCTCGTCGGTGAGCACCAGCCCGTCGAAGCCCAGCTCCTTGCGCAGCAGCCCGTCCAGCACCTGGGGGCTGAGGGTGGCAGGCACGTTGTCCCCAGTGAGGCGGGGAATGGCCACGTGGGCCGTCATCAGCCCGTCCAGCCCCTCCAGGATGGCGGCGTGGAAGGGCTCCATCTGCGCGAGCACCTCCTCGCGCGTCTCGCTCATGACGGGCAGCACCGTGTGGCTGTCGGCGTCCGTGGCGCCATGGCCGGGGAAGTGCTTGGCCACGGTGACCAGGCCCGCGTCCTGCTGGCCCCGGACGAAGGCCCGGCCCAGCTCGGACACCAGGGGCACGCTGTCCCCGTAGGAGCGCACGCCGATGACGGGGTTATGGGGGTTGAGGTTCACGTCCAGTACGGGGGCCAGGTTCATGTTGAAGCCCAGCCGTCTGAGGTCCTCTCCCTGCGCCCTACCCGCCGCATAGGCCAGCTCCGCCGAGCGGGTGGCTCCCAGGGCCATGTTGCTGGGCAGGACGACCACCTGATCCCGCACGCGCACCACGTTGCCCCCCTCCTGATCCAGCGTGAGGAAGGGGGGAATGTGGCCGATGAGCAGCCGACGCAGGCCGTCATTGAGGCGGGCCACCTGCTGGGCCTCGAGGATGTTGTGCTTGAAGAGGCACACCCCACCCACCCGGTAGCCGCGCACCAGGTCCTCGACGTCCTCGTCCACCTCGGTGCCGTAGAAGCCCACCATCATCAACTGGCCCACCCGCGCTTCCAGGGAGAGGCTGGAGAGCAGGGAGTCCACCCGGGCTGAGGACACGGGGGGCAGGCCCGGGGTGGGGGAGGGCGTAGGCGTGAGGCCTGGAGCGGGTGCCGAGGCGTACACGCCGAGGGACAGCAGCAGCGCGGTGAGGGGAGCGAGGTGACGGGCGGACACGTGGGCGGGAATGCTAGTCGAGGAACGTAACCCCCTCCACCTTGCTTGCTGGTGAGCGAAGCCGGCCCGAAGCGGTCAGTGAGGGGCAAGCGACCCTTGCGCGAAAAGGTATCGAGGAGTAATTGCCCCACGACGTCGAGCGCCATTGCGGGAGCGCCAGTGAGAATCTCCGAGTTCCTCAGCCCCCAAGCCGTCATCGCGGACATGCAGGCTCGCACCAAGCCGGAGGTGTTGCGCGAGCTGAGTACGGCGCTGGTGCGCGCCCACCCCCAGCTCCAGGAGGAGCGGCTGGTGGAGGTGCTGCGCGAGCGCGAGAAGCTGGGCTCCACGGGCATCGGCGAGGGCGTGGCCATTCCCCACGGCAAGCTGCCGGGGATGACGCAGCTGCTGGCCACCTTCGGCGTCTCCCGTCAGGGCCTGGACTTCGAGGCGATTGACGGCAAGCCGACCCACCTCTTCTTCGCCCTGGTGGCGCCGGAGAACAGCGCGGGGGTGCACCTCAAGGCCCTGGCGCGCATCTCCCGGCTCTTCAAGAACCCGCGCTTCCGGTCGTCCATCCTCGAGGCGCCCACCGCCGCGGACATCCACGCGCTCATCGTCCAGGAAGACGCCAGGCCCTGAGCGCAGGGGCCTGGCCCGGGGGGGCGCATGGAGATCGTCCTTCGAGCCATTCATGATCGGTTCTTCGAGGAGGCGGTGATCCCGTTCCTCACCCGCGCCATGGGGGATGCCCCCGGAGCGCTGGAGGAGCTGCTGGGGGTGCTGGGGGACGAGCAGTCCCGCTTCCTCTGCGAGCAGCTGCTGTCCTCGGCCTCGCCCGGGGGGCTGAGCACCCTGGCTCCGGAGACGTGGGCGGATCTGGTGGATCGGCTCGTGTTCCAGCAGTGGCGCGAGGGGGCCGGGTGGGAGATCGAGGGCCACCGGGCCGGCTACGCGGGGGACTGGGACGAGGCGCTGCACCTGGCGCTGATGGTGGAGCAGCCGGACTACCCCTATGCGAACGCGCGCGAGGCCCGGGCGGCTCGGGACGCGTTCCGCCTCAGGCCCCAGACGGGGCTGGGGCTGGCCTCGCTGGTGGCGGGGGTATGGGAGCCCTTCCCTCCGTTTCCGCCGGATCAGATCTTCTCCACCCAGGGGCGGGGTGGGTACTTCCCGAAGCAGGGGCTGGCCTTCGCGGACTGGTCGTGGCGCTCGGCGAGCGCGGTGGCGGGCTGGCATGGGAGCCTGCCGGTCAAGCTGGAGCGGCTGCTCGCGCGGGAGCAGGAGCGGCTGAAGATGCCCTCGCTCCCGGAGCGCACCGAGCTGCTGGCCTGGTGGGCGGGCAAGGCGCCCCAGCCGCCGCCGCTGGCGGTGGTCTTCTCCGGGCTGGGACCGCGCGCTCCGGGGTGGATCCAGGAGCTGGGCGTCATCTGCGGCCACGTGCGCGAGGCCGCCCGGGAGCGCACCGCGCTGGTGTCGCTGGTGATGAAGGGCGTCGAGGTCCGGATCTGAGCCGGCTCAGGCGCCTGGCGGTGTTCCGCTGCCGGCGGGGGGCGGCGTCTCCAGGAGGATGGTGACGGGGCCGTCATTGATGAGGGCCACCTTCATGTCCGCGGCGAACACGCCGGTGCCCACCGTGAGGCCGCGGGCGCGCAGCTGCTCGCAGACGCGCTCGTACAGGGCCTTGGCGCCGGTGGGCTCCATGGCATCGCTGAAGCCGGGGCGCCGGCCCCTGCGCGCGTCTCCATAGAGGGTGAACTGGCTCACGACGATGAGCTGCTTGTGCGTGTCCTCCAGGGAGAGGTTCATCTTGCCCGCGGCGTCCTCGAAGATGCGCAGCGTGGCCAGCTTCTCCACCATCCAGGGGATGTCCGCCTCGGTGTCCGCCTTGCCCACGCCCAGGAGCACCAGCAGCCCCGGGCCGATCTGGCTCACCTTCTCCCCGTTCACGGTGACTGAGGCCTCGAGCACCCGCTGCACCACTGCGCGCATCGCATCCTCCTGAATTCCTTGGGGAATAGTGGGAGCCCTGGCCAGGCACAAGCGGTTTCGCCCAGGAACCCCTCGCGACGCAACTCCTGCTCGCGAAGTCAGAGAATGTGAATGCAGTCGGCGTCACGGCCGACACGGTGTACGGGAAAGCTCAGGAGCCCGGCAGCCCACGACGGGGGGTTGCCGGGCTCCGTTTCTTTCCAGCCTGTCCGACAAGCAGACCGGGTGCGGAGCAGCGGACCGGGTGGCTCACCCTACCGAGCTCGTCTCTATGCCAGAGCCTCACCTGTTCGGTAGGGTGCGGGTGGCGAGCGTGCTTGCCCCGCACCTGGAGCGTCCCATGTCTTCCTTGTCGTCCAGAGATCCTGAAGCTCCGGCGCACGGCTCGCTGGTGGGCCCCTGGCGCATCCTGGTGCGCTACGACTCGGGCAGCTACGGGGAGGTCTACCGGGTGGCGCGCGCGGGTCATCCCGAGGCCGGAGCCTTCGCTCTGAAGCTGGCGGTGCACCCCGAGGATCCTCGCTTCCAGCGAGAGGCCGAACTGCTCCAGCGAGTGGTGCATCCCTCCGTGCCACGCTTCGAGGATCGGGGCTGGTGGACGGGACCGAATGGCAGGATCTTCCCCTACGTCGTCATGGAGTGGGTGAAGGGTATGACCCTGTACGAGTGGGCGCGGGAGCAGAAGCCTACCTCCCGGCAGGTGCTGCAGGTGCTGGCCCAGCTCGCGAGCGCCCTGGCCGCCACCCACGGGATGGGCGGAGTGCATCGGGACGTGAAGGGGGACAACGTTCTGGTGACGGCGACGGGGCGCGCGGTTCTGCTCGACTTCGGGTGTGGCAGCTTCGAGGGCGCCAAGGCGCTCACGGACACGGCGCTTCCCCCGGGGACCAGCAGCTATCGCACTCCGGAGGCCATTCGCTGGGGCTGGTTTCACCGCGGGGCCGGAACTCCCTACCAGGCCGGACCGGCTGACGACGTGTATGCGCTGGGAGTGGCTGCTTATCGCCTCTGTACGGGCAAGTACCCGCCGGCTCCCACGGAGAGTTCGGGGCCTCGACGCAGACTGCTCCGTCCCAGCGAGCTTGCGACAGTGAGCAAGGGGCTCGATCAGCTCCTGCTCACCGCGCTCAACGAGGACCGGCTGGCACGTCCACTCGCCGCTTCCTGGGCCGCCTCGCTGGAGGATGCGGCCAAGGAGAAGGATGCCGAAGCGCCCATCGTCCCCACTCCCTCCGCGGCGCGCACGGACGTGACTTCTTCTCCGGGGCCTCGGCGCCGGCGGGAGGTACCCACCTGGATGGTGATGGCTGGAGCGGCCGTGCTGGGAGGGCTGGTGGTGATGGCCGCCGTGAAGCTGAGGGACATCGGGCGCAACTCTTCAGAGCCAGCGCCAGAGACCCTTTTCGTCACCGAGCGGTGGCGAACTCCACCCGCCCAAGCTCCGGACGCTGGTGTGGGCGAGGAGGCGTTGCTGTCCGTCACACAGACGCCACAGCCAGGAGCATCCTCCTCCGGACTAGGGCTGGCGATGCCCAAGAATCCGCTGCCGGGGCAGAAGAAGCCTCCCTGCGAGCCCGAGTACGAGCTCGTCGCACTGGGGGCATGCTGGGCCATCTTCGAGAAGAAGCCTCCTTGCGGAGAGGGAGGCTACGAGTACGCGGGCAAGTGCGTGAGAGCCTCCTTCAATGCTCCGCGTCAGCCCGCCTCGGAGCAGCCATGAGCATGCGTTGGTTGACTCAGGGAGCAGGGCGGGTGACGAGCTCTTCGCGGCCGATGGGGCTGACGCCCTGCGCCAGGAGCCTCCGAGCAGCCGAGACGGAGACGCACTCCTCGGTGCCGTGGAGATGGCTGTAGAAGGTGAGGAGCTTGGACGGCTCCACGACGCGGATGTCTCCCACGAGGACGGAGGGAACACGGCGCACGAACACGTCGAGGAGGACCTTCACGCCATCCACGTGGCGCGCGTAGCGGTAGAAGTTCTCCGAGACGGCATCGAAGCGCGTCCAGGTCCGGAAGTAGCCGCGCTCGGAGAGCAGGTGGATGAGCTCGGGGAGGCGCTCGGGCTCGACGAAGAGGTCCACGTCCTTGTGGTCATGGAAGCGCTTCAGCTCCTCGTGGGGAGGGGCCATGAAGTGCCAGGCCCAGCCGCCGGACAGGGTGACGAGCGGCGCGATGGCTCGCACCTCCCGCTCCAGCACGCGCAGGCGCTCGAGGTTCCAGGGCTCATCGGTCCGCTTCGGGTTGCGAGGGTCTCCCATGGCCGGCTCCGGGCTAGAGGCGCGGACCGGACGGGAGCCTTCGTGGACGCCTGACTCCACCGTCCTCTGGTGGTCACTCCACGCGCTTGGGGTCCAGCGCGTCGCGCACCGCATCCCCGAGGAAGTTGAAGCCCAGCACGGTGATGGCCAGGGCGAGCCCGGGGAACAGCGCCACGTGCGGCGCCACGAGCAGGTACTGCGTCCCCTGGTCCACCAGCGCGCCCCAGGAGGGTGTACCCGGTGGCGCTCCCAGTCCCAGGAAGCTCAGCGAGGCCTCGGCGAGGATGGCGCCGGGAAAGGCGAACGTGGCCTGGATGAGCAGCGGCCCCGCGGCATTCGGCAGCAGGTGCCGGAAGAGGATGCGCGCGTTGCCGCTCCCCAGGGCTCGGGCCGCCTGCACGTAGTCTCGCTCGCGCAGCGTGAGCACCTGCGCGCGAGCCAGCCGCGCGTAGCCCGTCCACCCCGTGAAGGACAGGGCGAACACCACGTTGGCGAGGCTCGGCCCCAGCACCGAGGTGATGAAGATGGCCAGCAGGATGCCCGGGAAGGCGAGCAGCACGTCCACCAAGCGCATCACCGCCTCGTCCAGCAGGCCGCCCACGTACCCCGCCAGTCCTCCCAGCGTCACCCCCACGAGCGCCGACAGCACCACGGCGAAGAACGCCACCACGAGAGACACCCGCGCTCCGTAGAGGACGTGGGTCAGCACGTCGATGCCGTTCTCTCCGGCTCCCAGAAGGTGGCGCGTGCTCGGAGGGTCCAGCTCCGCGGACAGCTCGATGGCCTCCGGCGTGTACGGACTGAGCACCGGAGCCAGCAGCGCGGTGAGCACCAGCAGCACGGCCACGCCCAGCCCGAACCTCCCGCCGAGCGTGCGCAGCCGGAACCCCCGGCGCGTGACGGCTCCCGGCGCGACGGCGACCACGGGGGAAGCCTCGCTCACGAGCGCCTCCTCACACGCGGGTCCACCAGCGCGTACGCCACGTCGGTCAGCGTGTTCACCAGCACGTAGCACAGCGTGAACATCAGCACCGTGGCCCGCACGGTGTTGTAGTCGCGCTTCTCGATGGCGGTGAGCAGCAGCGTGCCCATGCCTGGCCACGCGAACACCTTCTCGGTGACGATGGCGCCGCCCAGCAGCGTGCCGAACTCCAGCCCCAGCACCGTGAGGATGGGCAGCAGCGCGTTGCGGAACGCGTGCTTCCACAGCACCACGCGCGGGTGCAGCCCCTTGGCTCGTGCCACCGTCACGAAGTCCTCGCGGAGCGTCTCCAGCATCGCCGCCCGCGTCATCCGCGACAGGAAGGCCGCCAGCGCCGTGCCCAGCGTCAGCGAGGGCAGCACCAGGTGTCTCCACGACTCGGCGCCCGACACGGGCAGCCAGTCCAGCCAGAGCGCGAAGACGATGATCAACATGGGGCCGAGCCAGAAGCGCGGCAGCGCCACGCCCGCCACCGCCACCCCCATCGCCGCCGTGTCCACCGCCGTCCCCTTTCGCGCCGCCGCCGCCACTCCCAGCGGAATCGCGATGGCCACCGCGATGAACAGGGACGCCACCGTGAGCCACAGCGTGTTCGGCAGTGCCTGGCCGATGGCCGGCAGCACCTTGCGCTGGAACGGTGGCAGCGAGGTGCGCAGCTCGCCCGTGGCGAAGTCCTGGGTGAACGTCCACAGCTGCGTGTACCAGGGCAGGTCCAGCCCCACCGCGCGCCGCAGCGCCTCCCGGTCCACCTCCGTGGACTGCTCGCCCAGCATCACGTCGATCGGGTCGCCCGGCACCAGGTTGAGAAAGAGCGAGATGAGCAGCAGCGCCCCCACCACCGCGATGCTGGCGGAGATGGCGCGCCTCATGGCTCCACCCTCCGCGCCCGCGCCAGGGACGTGAGGAAGCCATTCGCGCTGGGCTCGAAGCCCTCCAGCCGCCGGGACACCACCGCCACGCTGCTCTCGTGCCAGAGCGGCGCGTACGGGAGCAGCGCGTCCAGCCGCTCCTGCACCCTCGCGTAGAGCGCCGCGCGCTGTGAGGGCTCCACCCGGCTCGCCTCGTCCAGCAGCGCGTCCAGCTCCGCATCCTTCAGAGCCCCCCGGTTGAAGCCGCCCCAGTGGTTCTCCTCCGTGGGCACGTTCCTCGAGTGGTACGCCCCGCGCATCAGGTCCGGCTCGATGACCGACGCCCACTTGAGCGTCACCATCTCGAAGTTGCCTCGGCGGATGTCGTTGAAGAGCGTGCCGAACTCCAGCGAGCGTACCTCCACCGCCACGCCTCCTCGCGCCAGCTGCTCCTGGAGCACCAGCGCCACCGACTTGCGGAACCGGTCCGTGCTCACCTTCAGGCTCAGCGTCATCCGAGGCTGGCCTCCCGGCCCATCCGGATCCGGGTAGCCCGCCGCATCCAGCAGCCTCGCCGCCTCGGCCGGGTCATACCGGCAGCCCTCCTGCGGCGCGTGGGCCCAGTGCGTGGCGGGCAGCATGCCCGTGGCCGGCTCCGCCAGTCCGTGGAACTTGTGCTCCACGATGGGCTTCACCTCCAGCAGGTGGCACACCGCCTGGCGCACCCTCACATCCGCCAGCGGCCCGGAGCGCAGGTTGAAGCCCAGGTATGCGTAGCCCGTGCCGGGCCGGACGAGCACGCGCAGGCCCGGCTCCTTCCTCAACAGGGGCAGCACCGCTGGGGACACCGCGTTGGTCACCAGGTCCGCGCGCCCCTTCAGCAGCTCCAGCACTCGCGTCGTCTCGTCTCGGACGACTCGGAAGTGCAGCCGGGAGATGCCCGGAGCCCTCGCGTAATACCCCTCGAAGGGTACCAGCGTGAGGTGTTCCTCATCCGGTTGGGCCTCAAACCGAAACGCTCCGGCTCCCACCGGGTGCGCTCCCTGAAGCTCCACGCCACCCAGGCCTGCTCGCTCAGCGGGCAGGATGCTCAGCGACAGCTCCGCCAGCAGTGGGGCATAGGGCCGTCGCAGGTGGAAGCGGACGGTGCGATCACCTACCACCTCCACCTCCTGAATCACCTCGTACCGGTCCACCTTCGGACTGCGCAGCGCCCGGTCTCGCACTCCGTCATAGGTTGCCTTCACGTCCGCGGCCGTGAGCGCCGTGCCATCATGGAACGTGAGCCCGGGGCGCAGCGTGAACTCCATGACAGTGGGGGACAGCGCGCGGAAGGACTCGGCCAGCGCCGGCACCGGTCGGCTGGTGTCATCGAAGGTGACGAGCCCCGGCGCGATGAGCTGGCCGATGCGCTGGCCAATCGCTGTCAGCGCGAAGCGGTCATCCAGGCTGTCGGGTGGCGCCTCGACCAGCACCGTGATGCCGTCGGGGGTTCGGTCTGGTCGGCAGCCCGCCAACAGTGCGAGCAGCATCCCCAGGGCGGCGCGGCGGAGCAGAGCGGACATCCGTTTCCAGCTTGTGTCACACCCGGGTGGTAGGGTCGACGGTGTTGCGCACCCCCGTCAGGCCCTTATTTCACCGCAGCGTCATGAAGGCGCTGGAACTGAAGGTCGGTTCACAGGGTTGCAGGTGCGTCTGGCTCACCGCCCGATGAAGA
Source organism: Hyalangium gracile (assembly GCF_020103725.1). Classification (NCBI taxonomy): domain Bacteria; kingdom Pseudomonadati; phylum Myxococcota; class Myxococcia; order Myxococcales; family Archangiaceae; genus Hyalangium; species Hyalangium gracile. The sequence goes on from NZ_JAHXBG010000006.1 coordinate 512,176, forward strand.
AAAGTCCACATCCTCGGCAGCGCAGCTTCGCCTGGCGGATGAGCGAGCGCCCAGACATGGACGCGCCTACTCTTCCTCCCTTGATTCTGGGGGATCTGCTTCTCATGATGGCCCGCGTCTTCCCCGGAGCCTTTGTGCAGGTTCATCGAGCCAGTGTCCTCTTGGCCGCGACGGCCGCGATCATTCTTTCGCTTCCCGCAGCCCACGCCGCCCCGGCGGACAAGCGGGCCGAGCGTGAGGCGCTGAAGACGGCGTTGCTCGACGTGCTCCAACGCACGCCCCTCAAGGCCAGCCGCGTGGGCATCCACATCCAGAGCCTGGATGACGGCTCGGTGGTGTTCAGCCAGAACGCGGACGATCTGCTCAACCCGGCCTCGAACGTGAAGCTCGTCACCTCGGCCGCGGCGCTGGCGACGCTCGGGACGGAGTACCGCTTCGACACCGAGTTCCTCGTGGACCCGGAGCTGCCGCCCGACGGCAAGGTCAAGACGCTCTACGTGCGCGGCAAGGGCGACCCGTCGATGACGACCGAGCGCCTCTATGGTGTCGTCTCCGAGCTGTTCCACGGCGGCCTGCGCGAGGTGCAGGACATCATCATCGACGACTCGTGGTTCGACGCCGAGCGCACGCCGCCCGGGTATGACCAGGAGGAGTCGGACCGGGCCTACATGGCGCCCACCGGCGCGGTGAGCCTCAACTGGAACGCGACCGCCATCTACCTGCGGGCCGGTGAGGCTCCGGGTGCCAAGGGCACCGTGGAGATGGAGCCCCCCAGCGACTTCTTCGTGGTGGAGAACGGGCTGACCACGGGCAGCCACCGGGCCCGCCGCGTCTCGGTCGCCAGCAAGCCGCTGGGCGACAAGCAGCGCATCGTGGTGAAGGGGCAGCTGCCGTCGGACCAGGGCGCCGTGAGTGTCTGGAAGAAGATCGACAACCCGCCCATGTACTTCGGCTACACCTTCAAGGAGCTGCTGAAGGGGCGCGGCATCAAGGTGAAGGGCAAGGTGAAGCTGGGCCTGGCTCCCTCGAGGGCCAGGCTGGTGCACGTGGCCCAGTCGGACACGTTCGACGTCATCCTCAAGCGGCTCAACAAGCTGTCCAACAACTTCGTCGCCGAGACGCTGCTCAAGACGATGGGCGCCGAGCTCAAGGGCGCGCCGGGCAGCTTCCAGAAGGGCATCGAGGTGGTGGAGTCCTTCCTCGAGCGGGAGGTGGGCCTGCCCAGCGGCTCGTACGTGATGAAGAACGGCAGCGGCCTGAACGACACCAACCGCTTCTCGGCCACGCAGCTCACGCGCATCCTGCGCTTCATGCACTCGCGCTTCCCGCTGGCGCCCGAGTACCTGTCCTCGGTGGGCATCGCCGGCAAGGACGGCACGCTCAAGTACCGCTTCGAGGGCAGCGAGGCCGTGGGCCGCCTGCGCGCCAAGACGGGCACGCTGGAGAATGTGTCCGCGCTGAGCGGCTACGTGCAGGCCACCGGCGGGGAGCTGTTCGTCTTCGCGATGATGGTGAACGACTACCCCGGTCGCTCGGGCCCCGTGGTGCAGGGGCTGGATGCGCTGGGCGCCGCGGTGGCGGCCACGGGCTCCTCGATGGGGCCCTCGCGCGCGGTGGCGGCGCTCTCGGACACTCCGCGTCCGGGCGGTGAGCTGGGCGCGGTGGCCAGCCGCATCAAGACGTACCTGGAGCTGGGCAAGCAGCGCGACCAGCGCAACATCAGCTTCCTGCGCACGGCGTGGCGCAGCGAGCGCGACCCGGCCGTGCGCGCCGTGCTGGCCGACAGCCTCTACCAGTCCAACCCGAGCGACTACCTGGGCGCGCGCACGCTCCTGGACAGCTACTCGGCGGCCTCGGACGTGTACGGCCGGCTGCGGGCCGTGGCGCGCGAGCTCTCCGTGGACGTGCCCGGCGTGGGCAGCATGGTGGAGCTGGCCGCGGGCGGCAACGCGGAGGCGCTGGCTCGCGTGGTGGAGCTGGCCGGGGCCTCGCGTGGGGACGGGCAGGCGGAGACGGAGCTGTCCGTGGCCCTGGGCGAGGTGGCTCGCACCGCGCCAGAGGAGCTCGTCGTCGCCCTGCGCGAGTCCGGCAACTCGGAGCGGGATGTCGCCGTCTCCCTGCTGGCCCGCGGGCTGGTGCAGGTGGGCGACGCGGACCACCCGTTCTGGAAGTCACTGCGCAAGCAGCTCGGCGCGCCGGATCCGGCCCTGGTGACGTTCGTGCGCAACCTGGACGCCACGCTCTCGCAGAAGGTGGCCGAGCAGAAGGCGCCTCGGGCTCCGGACACGGTGGAGGCGGTGTCGCCGGGCTCCGCGGCTCCCGTGGGGCCGGGGCCTTCGCGCACGGCGGAGACCCGCCCTGGCGGGTGAGGCCCGCATCCCCGTGTGATTTCAGGGATCTCCCGGGGCGAGCAGGCAGGCGGGCGTTGACGCCTGCCTCGTGGGCCCGAGGATCAGCGCGCGCGTCGCTCCCATCGTGTATACCTGTCAAGTATTCCGCCAGGTGATGAACCTGCGGGATGGCGCCGATCCGTGGTGGATCGGCTACCCAAGGAGCCGGTCCGAGGTGGACGGGCTATAGAAAGGGCAGTCATGGCTGGAGGCGTCAACAAGGTCATCCTCATCGGCAACCTCGGAGCAGACCCCGAGGTGCGCTTCACCCCGGGCGGTCAGGCGGTCGCCAACTTCCGCATCGCCACCAGCGAGAGCTGGAACGACAAGAACGGGCAGAAGCAGGAGCGGACCGAGTGGCACCGCATCGTCGTGTGGGGAAAGCTGGCGGAGCTGTGCGGCGAGTACTTGAAGAAGGGCCGGCAGTGCTACGTCGAGGGCCGCCTGCAGACGCGCGAGTGGACGGACAAGGAGAACCGGAAGAACTACACCACCGAGGTGGTCGCCACCTCCGTCACCTTCCTGGGCGGCCGTGATGCGGGCGCCGGGGATGGGGGCGGGGCCCGGCGCGGCGGTGGCTCGTTCTCCCGAAGCGGGGAGCCCGACTACGGCGCGCCTCCTCCGGGGATGGACGATGGCGGCATGAACCAGAGCGGTGGCAACGGGGACGACGACATCCCGTTCTAGGCTCCGGAAGACGAACCGGCCGCCCCCAATACCCGGGAGCGGCCGGTTTTGTTTTCAGGTGGTGCGGGCCGCCCGCTACATGTCGATGGAGTGCCCGGTGCCGGGGCCGAACGCCTCACCGGCCTGGAACAGCGCGTAGATGGCGCCCCACGCCATGGCCGTCAGCACCAGGAAGATGATGATGACGAAGGGCTCGAAGCGGCGCATGGAGCGCTCGCTGGCGAAGATGCCCCAGGCCATGCCGAAGTTCTGCAGCCCGTTGGCCACGTGGTACGCCACGCCGAGCGTGCCCACCAGGTAGACGAAGAGGGTGGGGCCGTGGAAGCGCATCTCCCGGGCGATGTCCTCGAAGGCCTCGGGGCCGTGGCCCAGCAGGCGCGGCTCCAGGAAGGCCTTCCACAGGTGGGCGCCCAGGAAGGCCAGCACGCCCACGGCGGTGACGCGCTGGAGGATGTACTTGAGGTTGCCGTAGTTGTTGTAGGCGAGGTTGTTGGGCCGGAAGCTGAACAGCCGCACCAGGCCCCACCCGGTGTGCATCAGCAGCGGCACCAGGGAGATGAGGAAGCCCAGCGCCATCGAGAACGGGTGCGCGTACGTCGTCACCGAGCTCTGCCACGCCGCGGCGCCGCTGAAGGCGGCCAGGTTGTCCCAGAGGTGGTTGATGGTCCACAGCGTCAGGGGGAACACCGCGAGGAATGAGCCCAGGCGGGACTGGAGGAGCGGGTTCTTGCGAGGAAGGGCTGCGGCTTGGGTGCTCATCGGGACTCCGGCGACGCGCGGACGGGCCACTCCGCGGGTAGGTGGGTCGGACCGGGCGTTATAGCCGGTCCCGGTGAACGAGGGGCTGGGATATGCCAGCCGGGGTGGCAGCCGGGGCGCTCGGAGGCATAAGCCGGGCCGATGCCTGGGGCTCCAACCCCTCCTTTCCAGGGTAACCGAGGCGCCGGGCGCCTTCCCCATTGGCGAGCGCGGCGGTGTTGGGCACGCTACAGCCTCTCCTTATGGCCGATGAACTCGTCAGTGGACTATTGAAGGACGTGGACGTCCGAGTGGTGCTCGCCCTCACGTCCGAGCTGTCTCGCCAGGCGCGGGCGACGCACAAGAGCGAGTCGGCTTCGGCCGCGCTGCTCGCCCAGGGGCTCACCGCCGCCGCGCTCCTGGCGGCGCTTCAGAAGGGGGAGACGCGCATCAACCTGCAGCTGGAGTGCGACGGGCCCCTGCGCGGCTTCTTCGTGGACGCGGACACCTCCGGGCTGCTGCGGGGCTACACCAAGAACCCCCATGTCACCCACGTGGGCGCCGAGGGCGAGTACCGCTGGCGGCCGGTGTTCGGCAACAAGGGCTACATCTCCGTGCTGCGCGACATCGGCGAGGGTGAGTACTACCGCTCCTCGGTGGAGCTGGAGCGCTTCGACTTCGAGCAGGACCTGGAGCGCTACTTCACCATCTCGGATCAGGTGGCCACGCAGCTCAAGCTGGAGCAGGTGGCAAAGGTCAAGGACGGCACCACCGAGCCCCTGGGGGTGGTGGCGGGCATCATCCTTCAGCCCCTGCCGAACGGGGACCGGGAGGCCTTCCAGACGCTCGGCCGCCAGCTCAAGGAGAACCTGCACGGGGTGCTCCAGGCCCATGCCGCCGAGGGCGGGGCGGCGGTGCTCAAGGCGCTGCTGCCGGGCCGCAATGACTTCGAGGTCATGTCCCGCTACCCCCTGCGCTTCTCGTGCACGTGCAGCCGGGACCGGGTGAAGAACGCGCTGCTGGCCATGGGGAAGGAGGAGCTGACGGATCTGCTGGAGAAGGACGGGAAGGCGGAGGTGACGTGCCAGTTCTGCACGACACAGTACGTCATTCCCGGAGACGAGATCCGCGCGATGCTGGAAGCCGCAATGAAGTGACGTACAGCGTGCAGCCCAGCGCCGGGGGCCTACGCGGGAAGTAGCCCCCGAGCGTCGCTCAAGATATGACGTGGGCGCACCTCAGCTGGAGTCCTCATCCGTGGCCACGAAGCGCGCAGTGTCCGGCAAGGGCAAGACCTCCAAGAAGGGCAAGTCCGCGCCCAAGCCTTCCAAGCAGAAGGTGGAGAAGCTGGTCTCCATCCCCTCGGACGTCGTGCTGGCGCCCCAGGCCGAGGTTCCGCGCATGCCCACCGGGAGGGACCAATCCCGGCAGCGCTCCGCCGTGCAGGAGCTGTCGTGGGCGGACTTCGACAGGGCGGTGCAGGCGCTGGCGGGCGCCATCCGCCAGGACTTCAAGGTCGAGGCCGTGGTGGGCGTGGCGCATGGCGGCGTCTTCGTGGGTGGGGCGCTCTCGAGCGCGCTCGGCTGCGAGTTCTTCCCCGTGCGCATCACCCGGCGCAGCCGCGACCGCGGCAGCACGAACAAGCCCCAGCTCTCCGGCGAGATGCCGCGCGAGCTGAAGGGCCGGCGCGTGCTCATCGTCGATGACGTGGCCGCCAGCGGCGACACGCTGGAGATGGCCACCGCGCTGGCGAAGAAGGTGGGCGCCCGCGAGGTGAGGACGGCGTGCATGGTGGCCCGGCCCGAGGGCTATGAGCCGGACTATCGGGCGCTGTCGACCCAGGCGTTCCTCGTCTTCCCCTGGGACTACGAGCCCACGGGCGGGGTGGACCGCTCCGACGTGGACCCGGATCTGGCCGGGGCCTGAGCGGCTGCCTCGGGCGTCCCCTGGATGACGTTTGCGCTGCCCTGTCCCCCGCGCGGGCGAGCGTCTGCGCGTTGCGTGGGCCCGACCTGTCCCGTAGTCTGGCCGGGATGTAGGACACCCCGTCTTCTCGCGACCTGGGACGGGGGCCCACGGTGGGGGAGACCGCTCCATCCCGGAGCGGGCACAGGCAGGCGCACGAGGAACGGGCCGGCGCGATGATCATCGGCACGGCGGGGCACATCGACCACGGCAAGACGTCCCTGGTGAAGGCCCTCACCGGTATCGACACGGACCGGCTCAAGGAGGAGAAGCGCCGAGGCATCACCCTGGAGCTGGGCTTCGCCCACCTCACGCTGGATGATGGGACGCTGGCGGGCGTGGTGGACGTGCCCGGCCACGAGCGCTTCGTGAAGGCCATGGCCGCGGGCGCCGGGGGCGTGGACCTGGCGGTGCTCGTGGTGGCCGCGGACGAGGGCGTCATGCCCCAGACGCGCGAGCACCTGGACATCTGCCGCCTGCTCGGGGTGAAGGCGGGCGTCATCGCCCTCACCAAGAGCGATCTGCTGGCGGAGCTGGGCGAGGAGTGGCTCGCGCTGGTGAAGGCGGACCTGGTGGCGCTGACGGCGGGCACCTTCCTGGAGGGAGCGCCCGTGGTGCCCTGCTCCTCGAAGACGGGAGACGGGCTGAAGGAGCTTCGGGCCGCGCTCACTCGCGCGGCGCATGGGCTGCCCCAGCGGCCCTCGGATGGCCCCGTCTTCCTGCCGGTGGACCGGGTGTTCACCATCAAGGGCTTCGGCACGGTGGTGACGGGCACGCTGCTGTCCGGCACGCTGGCGGTGGAGGAGAGCGCCTCGCTGCTGCCGGGACGCCCCGGCCCCTTCCGCGTGCGAGGCCTCCAGGTGCATGGCCAGGCCGCGCAGAAGGTGCAGGCGGGCCTGCGCACCGCGGTGAACCTCGTGGGCGTGGAGCCCGAGGAGATCGATCGCGGCATGGTGCTCGTGCGCGCCGGCGAGCTGCCCGAGACGCGGATGCTGGACGTGGAGCTGAGCCTGCTGCCCGCGGTGGAGGAGCCGCTGCCCCGGCGCCGCAAGCTGCTGCTGCACCTGGGCACCGCGCAGGTGGAGGCCACCGTGGCGCTGTTGGACCTGGAGCGGCTCGAGCCCGGGGAGACGGGGCTGGCCCAGCTGCGCCTCTCCGCGCCGCTGGCCGCGCTCGTGGGGCAGCGCTTCATCCTTCGAGGCTCGCGCGCGCTGCCGGGGCGCGGTGCCACCGTGGCGGGCGGCCGCGTCCTGGCCATCACTCCGCCGCGCCGCCGCAAGGGCGCCTCCGCCGTGGTGGCTCCGCTGCTGGAGGCGGACGCCGGCGGGCACGTGGCGTGGCTGCTGCGCCAGGCGGGCTACCGGGGGCTCACCCAGGCGGAGCTGTTCGGCCGCTCGGCGATGCCACCCAAGGCGCTCTCACGCACGCTGGAGCTGCTGGGCTCTCGGGGTGGGGCGCTGCTGGTGGACCGGGACAAGCGCCTCTATCTCTCCGGCGAGGTGTTCGAGGGGCTCCAGAAGCGGGCCCTCGCGCTGCTGGCCGCCTTCCACGAGCGCGAGCCGATGCGCGAGGGCCTCTCCCGCGAGGAGCTGCGCCAGCGCCTCTCGCCGGAGCTGGACCCGCGCATCTTCCAGCGGGTGGCGCAGGCGCTGGTGGACACGGGCAAGGCGGAGCTGGACAAGGAGGTGATGCGGCTCAAGGGCCGAGGCCGCACCCTCACCGTCAGCGACGAGGGAGCCCGGGCCCGGGTGGCGGCGGAGCTGGCCGCGACGGGGCTCGCGCCTCCCACCTTCAACGAGCTGGCGCAGAAGCTCCAGCTGCCGGCGCCCCGGCTCCAGGAGCTGCTCAAGGTGATGGTGTCCGAGGGCCTCATCGTCCGGGTGAGTGACGAGCTCCACTTCGACGCGGGAGCGCTGGGAGGCCTGCGGGAGCGACTGGTGGGCTGGCTGCGCGAGAAGAAGGAGATCTCCACCCAGGCCTTCAAGGAAATGGTGGGTCAGAGCCGGAAGTTCGTCATCCCCTTGTCGGAGTACTTCGATCGGGAGAAGGTGACGCTGCGAGTGGGTGAGAAGAGGGTGCTGCGCCGGGGATGAGCCAGATGCCTTACAGCCAGGGGGCCCTGCGCACCCTGATCGAGACCTTCGGCAACCCCATGGTGGTGTTGCGCCAGCGCGAGCTGTGGCTGGCCAACGCGGCCTTCCTGCGCCTGGTGGGGCTCTCCCGGGAGCAGGTGGAGGGCCGCCCGGCCCTGGACTTCGTCAACCCGGACGAGCACCGGCGCCTGTCCGCTCTCTTCCAGCGCATCCTCGAAGGGGACCTGCGCACCCCCTCCAGGGTCTTCCGGCGCCTGGTGCCTTCCTCCGACGGGCGGATGCATGAGCTGGCCGCCGCCATGCAGGACGTGGTGCTGGAGGGCGGCGAGAAGGGGCTGCTCGTCAACCTCTTCGAATTGGTGGAGCGACCCCCCTCGGTCACCATGGCCGAGCGCCTGGTGGAGACGTCCGCGCGCCTGGTCGGCGTGCACTCCGAGGAGGAGGTATTTCAGGTGGCGCTGGAAGGCCTGGCCTCCGCGGGCTTCCGCGCGTCCTTCCTGCGCTGGGATGGCAAGGAGCTCTTCCTGGCCGACGGCAGCCCCCTGCCCGAGGAGATGGGACTGGCGGCCGAGGCGCTCGGAGAGGGACGCGCCATCTATGGAGGGGTGGAGGCGGGCGAAGCCACCCATGTCTACCTGCCCCTGGGCGATGCGCGTAACGGCGTGCTGCTGGTGGAGGGCCGAGGGCTCGATCCGACCCACGGCTCCACGCTGGCGCTCTTCGCCAAGGTCGTCGGCACGGCGCTCTCCGAGGCGCGCGTGGAGGCCGAGCGCATGCGCGGCCAGTGGGAGCTGCGCGTGCTGGCGGCGGTGGCGCGTTTCCTCGCCCAGCCCGTGCCGCCCACCCCCGAGTCCTTCCTCGAGCGCCTCGCGGGGCTGCTCTCCGCGGACGCGGCGCTGCTGCTGCTCCGGGAGGAGCCGGACGCTCCCTTCGTGCTCACCGCGCAGGTGGGCCTGGCGGAGCTGAGCGGCGCGGTGACTTCGCTGGGCTCCGTCCTGGGCGACACGGCGGTGAAGGTGGAGCAGGGGCGGCTCTCGACGAAGGGCGAGGAGAAGGTGCTCTGGGATGTCTCCGGAGGGCGCTTCGGCAGCGGGCTGGCGGTGCGCATCATGCGCGGAGGGCAGGTGAGCGGCACCCTGCAACTGTTCCGCGTGCCGGGCCGGCCCTTCCAGGAGGCGGACCTGCGGCTGCTGGCGACGATGGTCGAGCTGCTGGTGACGCTGCTGGAGCAGCACCGCCTGCGCGCCGAGTCCGCCCGGCAGCTCTCGGAGACGCGGCTGCTGCTGGAGCTGGCCCGCACCACGGCGGGCGTGCTGGACTCGGCGGGCATCCTGGATGTGGCGGCGGACTTCCTCGTCCGCCTGCTGGATGTGTCCGACTGCCACATCTTCCTGTACGACGAGCAGGCCAAGCTGCTGCGAGGCGCCGCGGGCTCTGTCACCCACCGCGACTTCCTGCGCGGCCTCACCCTCCCGCTGGACGACGGCAGCTTCACGTCCCGCGTGGCCCGCGAGCGTCGCCCCCTCTTCATCGAGGATGTGGACAAGACGTCGGGCGGCTACAGCCCGGAGCTGGCTGACCGCTTCCAGGCCAAGGCCATCCTCGGCCTGCCGCTCACCTCGCGTGACGAGCTGATCGGCGTGGTGGTGGTGGATGACACCCGAGGCCCGCGCGCCTTCGGGCCCGCGCTCATCGAGCTGGCCGAGGCCACCTGCGGACAGATCGCCCTCTCCATCGCCAACGCGCGCCTCTACGAGTCGCTGTGGGGCTCCTACGCGGAGCTGGCCGCCGCCCGCGCGGAGATGGTCAAGCGCGAGCGCCTGGCCGCGCTGGGCGAGCTGTCCGCCATCGTCGCCCACGAGGTGCGCAACCCCCTGGGCGTCATCTTCAACGCGGTGACGTCGCTGCGCCGCCTGCTCAAGGTGGAGGGGGATCCGGCGATGCTGCTGGACATCCTCACCGAGGAGAGCGACCGGCTGAACCGCATCGTGGCGGACCTGCTCGACTTCACCCGGCCGAGGGACCCCATCCTCCAGCCGGAGGACCTGGGCCGCGTGCTGCTGGATGCCATCGAGGCGGCGCGCGTCCAGGGCGGGTCCGACAACTCCTCCGTGCGGTTCGTCGCGGAGGTGGACCCCCACCTGCCACCCGCGCGCATGGACCGGCGGCTCATCCGCCAGGCACTCATCAACGTGCTCGTCAATGCCCTCCAGGCCATGCCCCAGGGGGGCGTGGTGACGGTGAAGGCCCGCAGGGAGCTGCACGGCGGCCGGGACTGGCTGCGCAGCGACGTGTCGGATCAGGGCATGGGAATTCCCTCGGAGTTGCTGCACCGCGTCTTCGAGCCCTTCTTCACCACCAAGGCCCAGGGAACGGGCCTTGGCCTGGCCGTGGTCCGTCGTATTCTCGATGAGCACGGTGGAGAGATCACCGTGGAGAGCACCCCTGGCCGCGGCACGACCTTTACCATCCGTCTTCCTCTCCTCCCGCCCCCGACGCCCCAGTGACTGACGCCAGCTCCTCCGCCAGCGCCCCCGCAAGCACCGCCACCGCCCACCGGGGCCGCGTCCTCGTCGTGGATGACCAGCGGAACATGCGCACCACCACGGCTCTGGTCCTGCGCACCGAGGGCTACACCGTCTCCGAGGCCGCCACTGGCCAGGAGGCGTTGGATCTGCTCACCAGCAACAGCGTGGACGTGCTGCTGACGGACCTGAAGATGGAGCCCATGGACGGGCTGACGCTGCTGCGCCGCGCCCTGGAGGTGGTGCCCCGGCTGCAGGTCATCGTCATGACGGCCTTCGGCTCCATCGACAGCGCCGTGGAGGCCATGCGGCTGGGCGCGTACGACTACATCACCAAGCCCTTCAAGGACGGGGTGCTGCGGCACCGGGTGGAGCTGGCGCTCGAGCGCGCCCGGCTGATGTCCCAGGTGGACCTGTTCGCCAACGAGTTCAACCAGCGCCACAACATGTCCGCGCTGGTGGGCAGCAGCCCGGCGATGCGCGAGCTGAAGAACCGCCTGCTGCGCGTGGCGCAGAGTGACGCCACCGTCCTCATCCAGGGCGAGAGCGGCACCGGCAAGGAGCTGGTGGCCCGCTCGCTGCACACCCACAGCCGGCGCAGCATCAAGCCCTTCGTGCCCGTCAACTGCGCCGCCATCTCCGAGAGCCTGCTGGAGAGCGAGCTGTTCGGCCACGCCAAGGGCGCCTTCACGGGCGCGGTGAAGGCCCGGCGCGGCCTCTTCGAGGAGGCCGATGGCGGCACGCTCTTCATCGACGAGGTGACGGAGACCAGCCCCGCCTTCCAGTCCAAGCTGCTGCGCGCGCTCCAGGACGGTGAGGTGCGCCGCGTGGGCGAGTCCACCGCGGTCCGCGTGGACGTACGCATCGTCGCCGCCACCAACCGGGACATCGAGCTGGAGGTGCGCGAGAAGCGCTTCCGGCAGGACCTGTACTACCGCCTCAACGTGGTGACGCTGCGGGTGCCGCCGCTGCGCGAGCGGCTCGAGGACGTGCACGATCTGGCCCGGCACTTCCTGGAGCGCGCCAACGCCCGCAACTCCCGGCCCCGGCGCCTGTCCGGCTCGGCCGTGGCGCACCTGATGGACTACACCTTCCCGGGCAACGTGCGCGAGCTGGAGAACCTGGTCGAGCAGGCCGCCGCGCTGGCCGAGGGCGACGAGTTGATGCCCGAGGACTTCCCGCTCCGGCCCCAGGCGCAGGTGGCCCAGGCCAGCGGGGACCTGGGGGCGGTGAGAGTGCCGGGCGCACCCGTGCCCACCCTGGCGGAGGTGGTGGACGAGGCGGAGAAGCGCGCCATCCTCCAGTCCCTGGAGCGCAACCAGAAGGACCTGGCCCGCGTAGCGGATGAGCTGGGCGTCTCCTCCACGACACTGTGGCGGAAGATGAAGCGCATCAAGCTGTTGGAGACAGGACCCGGGCCTGATCCTCAAGGGAAGTAGGAGACGGGCTCCCGGAGGGCTCAGTCTTTGAGACCGAGAGAGAGTTTCTCACGCTGAAGGAATGACATTGACTCCCAGTGGATGAAACAAGCACTGGGAATATCACTGGATTTTCAGCTTCGAAAATTCAGTGGGTGTCGCGAGGGCTGTGCAGGGCAGATGAACGCGCAAGCCCCTGGAATCACGGGGCTTGGGCCGCTGCCGGGCCTGCTCTCCTACATGAGCCGGATTTCAGATTTGAAATCATGGAAGCGATTTCAGATCTGCAACGGTGATTGCAGGCCTGCAATGACGAACTTGAAATCAACAGGCCCCGGGAATGTTGGGTGTTGCTTCAAGTGCCTGAGAAAACTGGAGATCCTCTCGGCACGAGGGCTGGCACGAGGACTGCTAAGACACTCCTCGGGACGCATCGAAGCGAGGCTGAAGGTGGTTCCCCCCCACCCCTTCAGCACTTCCGGTGAGTCACCTTTAGAAGACCCGCGGCCCGATACCCTTCTGGGGTGTCGGGCCGCCTTCTTTTATACGTACCCCCCGCCCAGGCGGATGCTTCGCGAGCGGAGGAGGTCCCCGGCATGGCAGAGGTCGCACCCGAGCCGCTGTCCCTGAGGGCTGCCCGGCCCGAGGACTACGTCACCTTCGCGCGCCTGTTCCCGGAGCTCGGAGTGAGGGAGCCTCCACCTCCTTCCCAGGTGTGGGCCGCGGAGCTGGTGCCGCTCACGTCGATCCTGGAGGGGCCCCAGGGCCCGCTGGCGTACGTGGTGGCGGACGTGCTGGGAGCGCTGGGCTACGTGGTCCAGCTCGTGGTGGCTCCGGAGGCCCGGCGGCAGGGGCTGGGCCGGCGGGTGATGGAAGCGCTGGTGGAGCGCTTTCGGGAGCAGGGCTGCCAGCGCTGCGTGCTGAACGTGAAGAAGGACAACACGGCGGCGCTGGCGCTCTACGCGTCGCTGGGGATGAGGCCGGTGCGAGAGGGCATCACGCTCACGGTCTCCCGGGCCCAGCTGGAGGCGCTGCCAGCCGCCCCCGAGGGCCTGGAGGTGGTGCCGGTGGTGGAGTCGGAGTGGGAGCCGCTGACGGCGGCCTTCCGGATGATGCCGGGCAAGCTCGAGCGCTTCGCGCGGCGTGAGTCCCACCGGTTGCTGCGCCTGGAACGGACGGGCGAGCCCGAGCCGATGCGCCTGGGGATGATGGACCTGCGCGTCGGCGGGGTGCTCTTCCCGTTCTTCGCGGCCACGCCAGGCCATGCGCGGGCGCTGCTGGAGGAGGCCTTCCGGCGACACGAGGCCGAGGTGCTCCACGTGGCGGTGACGGACAACGCGCCGCTGGCGGAGCTGCTGCGGCGGGCCGGGGCGCCGGTGGAGCTGGAGACCTGGGAGCTGCAGGGGCCGCTGCGGTAGCCGGGCAGGTCCAAGGAAGCTCTTGCACCCTGGAGGGAGGTGCCCTGTGCGCGGACTCGTCGCCAACTGGTATGACAAGCAGACCAGTTCGCACAGGCCGCGCCCGGCAGGGCGGTGCACCGGAGACGGGTGCGGAGTCGGGCCCTGGTCCCGTTTCCAGGTTGCGCGCCTTCTGACGGGAGTCGTGAGACGACGAGGTCAGTGCAGCGTCCGCCCCTCCTGGCTCTGCCGGTAGGTGGGGATTCGCAGCGCGTGGACGAAGCCCGCGGGGGTGATGCCCCGCCCGTTGCGGTAGGGCCAGAAGCGCAGCGTCACCGGATCCAGGGTCACCTGCTCCACCAGGCGCAGCTCGGCGAGCGGGTGCCAGCGGCCGGTCCCTTCGCCTCGCCGGGGCATCACCTCGAAGGTGAAGCGGGCCTGGCCGGCCTGGAGCGCTGCCTCGAGCCGCTCCACGCGGGTGTGGCCCGGCGCATCCGCGTGGCTGGAGACGACGCGAAGCTTCGCCCGGCCGAGCCCGGCCACCTGGAAGGGGGACACGGCGTAGTAGTCGTTCTCCAGCCAGTCGTGGGTGTCCGTGGAGAGCGGCGCCAGCCCCAGCGTCCACGGCGAGCGCACAGTGGCGAAGAGCAGGTCCTGATCTCCGGGCGAGGGCAGCTCGGTGACGGTCGGCTCCGAGCGCAGGCGCACCGCGAGGCCGAGGATGTCCGGCCACTCGCGCTGCCCGCGCCACAGCGCGCTGGACAGGCGCACGAGCGCGGGGCCCGCGAGGCGCGCGGCCACGGGTAGCAGGCTGTCGCGCCCCGTCACCGCCTTCACCTCACCGCGGTAGGTGATGCCGTCGGGGTGGAAGAGGCGCGCGTGCCGCAGCGTCGCGCCCATGCGCACGACAGGTCCCCATAGCGCGCCGACGGCGCGGCCCAGCTCCTCCGGAAACGACATGCGGAAACGCTCCTCCCGGGCCAAAGGTGGATCATGGGTCCGGCGGGGAGAAGCGGCGGGGTGGACGCGCCCGCCCGCCTGCCTGCCCGTGGGGCGCAGAGGGTGGTTGAAAACACGACGCCCGCCCGAGCGGAGCGCTGGGGCGGGCGAGGTGACCGCGAGGCGTGGCGCGAGAGGCTACTGGCCGCCGAAGAGGCTGCCGGCCTGGGTGAGCCACTCGGTGATGGAGCCGGGGAGGATGCCCAGCACCACCACGGCGGCGGTGGAGAGCACCAGGGTGAGCTCGGTGGCCCAGTTGCGCTCCAGGGGGTGGGCACCCTCGGGCACCGGCCGCATGAACATGTAAACGACGACGCGCAGGTAGTAGTAGACGCCGGCGGCGCTGGAGAGCACGCCGACGATGGCCAGGCCGATGAGGCCGGTGTCCACCGCGCTGCGGAAGATGAGCAGCTTGCCCATGAAGCCGATGGTGGGAGGAATCCCGCCGAGCGACAGCATGAAGGCGGCCATCGCGAAGGCCCAGCCCGGCCGGCGCTGCGCCAGCCCGCTGAAGCGGTCCAGGTCCCACGCGGTGCCCTTGTCCTCGTCCTCGCGGCGCTCCAGCGCGGAGACGAGCGCGAAGGCGCCCACCGCCGTCACCGTGTAGGCCAGCAGGTAGAAGAGGATGCCGCGCAGCGCGTCCGCCCGAGCCAGGTCCAGCGGGGTGCCCTCGCCCAAGGCGGTGGCGCCCAGCAGGCGGAACTGCTCGCCGGGCTGGGTGACGAAGAGGGCGGCCACGCCCACCAGCAGGTAGCCGGCGTGAGCGATGGAGGAGTACGCCAGCATGCGCTTGACGTTGCGCTGCGGAATCGCCAGCAGGTTGCCGACGATCATCGTCAGGAAGGCGAGCGTGGAGAAGATGACCAGCGGCACCTGGGGATCCATGCCCTTGGCCACCGAGAGGAACACGCGCACCAGCGAGGCGAAGGCGGCGGCCTTCACGCCAGCGCTCATGAGCGCGGTGACGGGGGTGGGAGCGCCCTCGTACACGTCCGGCGTCCACATGTGGAAGGGCACCGCGGCCACCTTGAAGGCGAAGCCGGCGGCCACCAGGACGATGCCGCAGTAGACGAGCTCCTTGTGGGTGGCCAGGCCCTGGCCGATGTTCTGGCTCAGCACGGACAGCTGCGTGGTGCCGGTGGCGCCGTAGAGCAGCGCCGCGCCGTACAGCAGCACCGCCGAGGAGAAGGCGCCCAGGATGAAGTACTTGAAGCCCGCCTCGCTGGGCCGGGTGCCGCGCCGCAGGTACGAGGTGAGCGCGTAGGTGCCGATGGAGAGCACCTCAATGTTGACGAAGATGGTGATGAGCTCGTTGGAGATGGCCAGCAGGCTCATGCCGGCCGAGGCGAACAGCATCAGCGCGTAGAACTCACCGCGCTCGGCGCCGCGCTTGTGCAGGAAGGACGTGGCGCTCAGCGCGGCCAGGGCCAGGCCCACGCAGATGGTGAGGGACAGGAAGCTGGAGAACGGATCCAGCACCGCGTACCCGAGGAACACCAGCTGCGCGGGCTTGAACATCAGCCACACGGAGACGATGGCGCCCACCACGGCGGTGCCGGCGGTGAGCACCGCCTGGTAGGCCCGCGACGAGGTGGCGGAGAGGAAGACCTCCGAGAGCAGCAGCACGCACGCTCCCAGCACCATGATGATGGCGGGCAGCAGCGGGAGGAAGTCTGCCGAGGTGATGTTGGGCAGGTTCATGGCGGAAGGGGCCTCTTACTGCCGGGGCGAGGGGAGGGCGGCCGCCGGGACGACGGCGAGCGCGCTGGAGGGAGCAGAGGGAGCCGCGGCCGTCTCGGTGGGCAGCGACATGACCTCGATGGGGAGCTGGGACGCGTCCGGGGTGGCGCCCGGGGTGCCCACGCTGGCGCGGGCGATGAAGCGGTTGGTGGACGGCTCGATGCGGTCCAGGAAGGGCTGCGGCTGCAGGCCCATCACCAGCACCAGCGCCAGGAAGGGCGCCACGGTGGCGAACTCGCGCAGGTTCATGTCCGGCAGGAACTGGTTCTCGCGGTGGGTGAGGCTGCCGAAGAACACCTTCTGCACCATCCACAGCATGTACGCGGCGCCGAGAATGACGCCCAGCGCGGCCAGCACGCCGAAGATGGTGCCCAGGTTGCTCTTGAACGTGCCCAGCAGCACCAGGAACTCACCGACGAAGCCGTTGGTGCCCGGCACCGCCACCGAGGAGAAGGTGATGATGAGGAACGAGGCCGTGTACACCGGCATCACCTTGGCGATGCCGCCGAAGTCCGCCATGAGGCGGGTGTGGCGCCGCTCGTAGAGGAAGCCGAACAGGAGGAACAGCGCGCCCGTGGACACGCCGTGGTTGAGCATCTGGTAGGCGCTGCCCGTGGCGCCCTCGGCGGTGAGCGCCAGCATGCCCAGCATGCAGTAGCCCAGGTGGCTCACGGAGGAGTAGGCGATGAGCTTCTTGATGTCCCGCTGCGCCAGGCACATCAGCGCTCCGTAGACGATGCCCACCACCGACAGCGTCGCCAGCAGCGGCCGCGCCTGCTGGGTGGCCACCGGGAAGAGCGGGATGGCGAAGCGCCAGAAGCCGAAGGTGCCCATCTTCAGCATCACGCCGGCCAGAATCATGGAGCCGGCCACCGGCGCCTGCACGTGCGCGTCCGGCAGCCACGTGTGCACCGGCCACATGGGCACCTTGATGGCGAAGGCCAGCGCGAAGGCGGCGAACATCACCGGGCCCCAGGTGTGCAGCGTCCGAGCCAGCCCCGTGACGGTGTCACACGTGCCCGCGGCGGTGCACCGGGCCAGCTCCTGGTTGGCGCCCAGCAGCGCGTTGTAGATGGAGGCGTAGTCGAACGAGCGCGAGCCGGCCGGGCCGCTGAGGAAGTACAGCGCGACGATGGCCACCAGCATCAGCAGCGAGCCGAAGAGGGTGTAGAGGAAGAACTTCACCGCCGCCATCTGGCGATCCTCGGCGCCCCACACGCCCACCAGCAGGTACATGGGGATGAGCATCGCCTCGAAGAAGACGTAGAAGAGCAGCACGTCCAGCGACACCAGCGCGCCCAGCATCGTCGTCTGGAGCACCAGCAGCGCCAGGTGGAACTCCTTGATGCGGTGGCTGATGTACGTGGTGGAGGCCATCACCACCAGCGGGCCCAGGAAGACGGTGAGCAGCAGCAGGCTGGCGGCGATGCCGTCCATGCCGATGTGGTAGCTCAGCCCGAACTCGGTGAACCACGGCACGCGGTACTCGAGCTGGAACTCGGGGCCGCCCGGCACGTACTTCACGTACGCCCAGACCCCGAACACCAGGTCCACCAGCATGCCCAGCAGGGTGACGGTGCGGATCTGCCCCGACTCGCCCGCGGGCAGCAGCAGCACCAGCGCCGCGAAGACGAGCGGCAGGAAGATGACGATGTTCAGCAGGTGCGTATCGAAGAAGCCCATTAGAACACCTTGAGGATTGCGTAGATCACGCCGCCCAGCAGCGCCAGCGCCATCACCGCGGCGTAGGCCTGCGCATCACCGGTCTGCACGTAGCGCAGCGCGCTGCCCACGCGCGCCGTCACCCAGGCCGTGCCGCGCACCACCACCGTGTCGATGATGAGCGCGTCCACCACGCGGTAGAACACGAAGCTGATGAACTTCACCGGGCGGATGATGACGAAGTCGTACAGCTCATCCACGTAGAACTTGTTGAGGGCCACCTGGCGCACCGCGCGCGCCCAGCCCGGAGCCGGCTGGCCCGCCCGCGCGGGGAAGAAGCTCAGGTACAGGAAGGCCGCCAGCGAGCCGCCAATCACCACGACGATCCACGCCACCCCGTAGTTGGCGAGCGTGGGGCGGCTGGTGTCCAGCTCCACCGTGCCCGCCGCCCCGGCGATGCGCGAGGAGGCCTGGAACACGGGGCTGAGGAAGTTCTCCATCAGCGCCTGCGGCGAGTTGCGCAAGAGCGGGAAGGCGTACACCGCGGACACCACGCTGAGCACCGCGAGGACGACCAGCGGCAGCGTCATCTGCCAGGCGCTCTCGTGGGCGTGCGCCACGCGCGCCTCGGCCGAGCGGCGGCCCTCGAACGTCAGCAGGTACAGGCGCGTCATGTAGAAGGCCGTGCACACCGCGATGAGCAGGCCCACCGGGTAGAGCACGCCGCTCACCCACTCCAGCCCGTGCAGGTGGTTGTGGTGCACGCCGTGGAAGATGGCGTCCTTCGAGAAGAAGCCCGACAGCGGGAAGATGCCGGTGATGGCCAGCGTGGCGATGAGGAACGTGATCCACGTCCACGGCATCTCCTTGCGCAGCCCGCCCAGCTTCTTGATGTCCGTCTCGTCCCCATTGCCGTGCATCACGCTGCCGGCGCCCAGGAAGAGGCAGGCCTTGAAGAAGGCGTGGGTGACCAGGTGGAACACGGCCGCCCAGAAGATGCCCATGCCCACGCCCATGAACATGATGCCCAGCTGGGACACCGTGGAGTAGGCGAGCACCTTCTTGATGTCGTCCTGCGCGAAGGCGATGAGCGCGGCCAGCAGCGAGGTGGCCGCTCCCACGATGGCGATCGTCGCCATGGCGGTGGGGCTCATCACCACCAGGAAGCTCATGCGGCTGAACAGGTAGACGCCCGCGGTGACCATCGTCGCCGCGTGGATGAGGGCGGAGACCGGCGTCGGGCCGGCCATGGCGTCCGGCAGCCACACGTACAGGGGCAGCTGCGCGCTCTTGCCCGCCGCGCCCAGCAGGAACAGCAGCAGGGCCACCGTCAGCATGCCGCCGTAGGTGCGCCCCTCCAGCGGGCCGGAGCTGATGGGCGTGTCCAGCTTCACCACGCCGTTGGCGTCCGGCAGCGAGCGCGCCATCGTCTCCAGGCCGTGGAAGGTGAGCGGACCGCGCTGTTCCAGGCCGGCGGTGTACCGCGGGATGGAGCTGCCCACCGGCTGCAGGTCCGCGTCATTGGCCTGCTTCACGAAGGCCCCCACCATCAGCACGATGAGGAACGAGCCGATGAGGAAGGCGAAGTCGCCGATGCGGTTGGTGATGAACGCCTTGCGGCCCGCCCACGCCTTGGCCGCGTCCGTGTACCAGAAGCCGATGAGCAGGTAGCTGGCCATGCCCACCCCTTCCCAGCCCACGAAGAGCAGGACGAGGTTGTCGCCCATCACCAGCGTCAGCATCATCGCGACGAACAGGTTGAGGTACGCGAAGTAGCGCCAGTACCCGTCGTCGTGCTCCATGTAGCTGGTGGAGTACAGGTGGATGAGGAAGCCCACGCCGGTGATGACCAGCAGCAGCGTGCCGGACAGGTGGTCCACCAGCAGGCCGAAGTTCACCCGGAAGTCACCCGCGCTGAACCACGTGCCCAGGTCATTCCACAGCACGTAGCGCGACTGAGCGCCGCCGAAGGTGTTCTGGATGATGGCCAGCGGGGCGTTGCTGGCGTCCGTGGCGCTGGTGGCCCAGAAGGCCATCACCGACAGCACGAAGGAGCCCGCCACGGCGGCGCAGGCCACCAGGTGCACGTTGGCGCGGCCCAGCATCCGGCCGAACACGCCGCAGACGAACGCGCCCAGCAGCGGCAGCGCGATGATCATCCACAGCGAC
The DNA here is from genome assembly GCF_020103725.1 of Hyalangium gracile. Lineage (NCBI taxonomy): Bacteria > Pseudomonadati > Myxococcota > Myxococcia > Myxococcales > Archangiaceae > Hyalangium > Hyalangium gracile. The sequence continues at coordinate 531,959 of NZ_JAHXBG010000006.1, forward strand.
TGGGAGATGACTTCGGGGGCGATGGGCGCGGTCTTGAAGAGGGCTTGGAGGTCCATGCGGAGGCTCTGGAAGGGCGGGGGACCGCGTCAGTGCTTCATCGTCTTGATGTCTTCGATGTTGACGCTGCCTCGGCTGCGGAACACGGCGATGACGATGGCCAGGCCGATGGAGGCCTCGGCCGCCGCCACGGCGATGACGAAGAAGGCCGACACGTGGCCGATGGTGTCACCGCGCATGCGCGCGAAGGCGAGGAACGTGAGGTTCGCCGCGTTGAGCATCAGCTCCACGCACATGAACACCACCAGGGCGTTGCGGCGCACCAGCACGCCGAACATGCCCAGGCAGAAGAGCGCGGCGGCGAGGAACAGGTAGTAGGAGATGGGAACCATGGCTCAGATCCTCGACTTGGCGACGACCACGGCGCCCACCATCGCGACCAGCAGCAGCAGGCTCACCGCCTCGAAGGGCAGGAGCCACGTGGTGAAGATGGACTCGCCAATCGCCCGCAGCGTGCCGAAGGTCTGCTGCTGAGCCAGGCTCAGGCTCTGCACCCGGTTGGGCACCCGGGCGATGGCCAGCGCCAGCACCACGAAGAGCCCGATGGCCGCCCCGCCCCCGAGGATGCGCGAGAACGTCAGCCGCGGCCCGGCGGCTTCCTCTCCCAGGTTGAGCAGCATGATGACGAAGAGGAAGAGCACCATGATGGCGCCCGCGTACACGAGCACCTGGAGCGCCGCCACCGTGTGCGCCCACAGCAGCACGTAGATGCCGGCCAGGAAGAAGAACGTGGACACCAGCGCCATGGCCGAGCTGATGGGGCTCTTGGCGAAGATGACCAGCGAGGCCGACAGCAGCGTCAGCACCGCGAAGGCTCCGAAGAGGACCTGTTCGATGTTCAAGACCAGTCTCCGAACGCACCCCAGGGCTTGTCGCCGAACGGGCAGCGCTTCTCGTGGATGTGCGCCTCGAACTCGGCGCGGTACCGCATCAGGAAGGAGTGCGTGGGCAGCGCCGCCGCGTCACCCAGCGCGCAGATGGTGTTGCCCAGGCCGATCGGCGGGTACGGCGCGATGGACGAGGCCACGTTGCTGAGCAGCTCCAAATCCGACGGCTCGCCGCGGCCCTCTTCGATCTTGCGCAGCAGCCGCGTCTGCCACGGGGTGCCCTCGCGGCACGGGGTGCACTGGCCGCAGGACTCCTCGGCGTAGAAGCGCGCCACGCGCCACAGGCAGCGCACCATGCAGGAGCTGTCGTCCATGACGATGACGCCGCCGGAGCCGGCCATCGTCTGCTTCACCTTGAGGGCCTCGAACTCGAGCGCCACGTCCAGCTCGTCCGCGCCCAGCACCGGCGCCGAGGAGCCGCCGGGGATGACGGCCTTCACCTTGCGGCCGGCCGGCATGCCCCGCCCGTACTTGTCGTCGAAGATGAGCTGGGTGATGGTGGTGCCCATGTCCACCTCGTAGACGCCGGGCCGGTTCACCGTGCCGGACAGGCAGACGAGGCGGGTGCCGCCGGACTTGTCGGTGCCCAGCTTGGCGTACCAGTCCGAGCCCCGAGAGAAGACGTGCGGCACGCTGGCCAGCGTCTCCACGTTGTTCACCACCGTGGGGCTGCCGAACAGGCCCACCACGGCGGGGAAGGGCGGCTTGAGCCGGGGCCAGCCCTTCTTGCCCTCCAGGCTCTCGAGCAGCGCCGTCTCCTCGCCGCAGATGTACGCGCCCGCGCCGCGCACCACGTAGCAGTCGAGCTGGAAGTCCTTGCCCAGCACCGTCTTGCCGAAGATGCCGGCCTTGTACGCCTCGTCGATGGCGGCCTGCGTGCGCTCGGCGGGGAACTTGAACTCACCGCGGATGTACACGTAGCAGGTGTGCACGCCCAGCGCGTAGGACGCGATGGCGATGCCCTCGAGCATCATGTGCGGATCCAGCTCGAGGATGTACCGGTCCTTGAAGGTGCCCGGCTCGGACTCGTCCGCGTTGACGGCCAGGTACTTGGGCTTGGGGCTGTCCTTGGGGACGAAGCTCCACTTCAGGCCGGTGGGGAAGCCCGCGCCGCCGCGCCCGCGCAGGTTGGACTTCTTCACCTCGTCGATGATGGCGGCGGGCTGCATCTCCAGCGCCTTCTTCAGCGCCTCGTAGCCCCCGCGCTTGCGGTAGTGGTCCAGCGTCCAGGACTTCGGCTGCCCCCAGGCGCCGGAGATGATCGGTTCAAAGGCCGTTGTCGCCATGTGCGGTCAGTTCCTTGAAAGGAGGCCGATCAGGTGAGCTTCGCCAACAACTCGTCCAGCTTCGCCTTCGTCAGGCTCTCGTGATGCTCTTCATTGACCTGCAGGCAGGGGGCGGTGCCGCACGAGGCCAGGCACTCGGTCTCCCGCAGGGTGAACTTCTCGTTGGACTCGCCTGCCGTCAGCCCGAGCCTGTCTTCCAGGTAGGCGAGCATCTTCTCCGCGCCCCACAGGGCACAGGAGAGGTTGGTGCAGACGTCGATGACGTACTTACCCGGCTTCTTCAGGTGGTACATCACGTAGAAGCTGGCCACCTCGTAGGCTCGCTCGGGCGTCACCTCGAGATGCTTGGCGACGAGCCGCATGCCCTCGGGAGGCAGCCAGCCCTTGAGATCCTGGAGCAGCCGCAGCGCGGGCAGCATCCCGGCGCTCTTCCGATCGGGCGGGTAGTGGGAGAGGATTTCCGCGATCCCCGCGTCGAACTTCTTCTGCTCTTCAGGGGTGAACAGGGGCTCCGCCATGGCGGGCGCTTCGTATTGCCCAGATGGCTGCGTTGTCAACATAAACCCTCGAAGTTCCTCGACGCGCCCATCAGCGAATTGCCGAGGGAATTCAAGCCCTTGTTATGGGCCCGCACGCACGGCCGGTCCGGGTGCCGCGATCAGCGGGGGGCGGCGCACGTGCCCCGGGCGAGCGTTCGGCGTCTGGACGAAGCGGTTTGGCACTTTCTTTTCCGAGGCTCCCGGATCCGGTAGAAGTCGGAGAGTTCAGCGTCCGGCCGAGGCCGGCGGGCCGGAGACTCGGGGGGATGGGCCCGCGCGACAGGCCGAGCAGGACCGACGAATTAGGGTGACCTCTTGAGTGCGGCGGGACCTCACAGCGACGGGCAGCTCCCGGCGGGAATCAATCCCGAGGGCTACCGTGTGCTCATCGTCGAGGACAACCCGCACATCATCGAGATGTACGCCTACGTCCTGAAGAAGCTGGCGAGCGGGGAGCTGGCGGGCAAGGTGCCTCTGGAAGTCCACTTCGCGCCGGACGGGCACCACGCGCTGGCCCTGCTGCACGAGCAGCGCTTCAGCCTGGTGATGACGGACCTGTACATGCCGGTGATGGACGGCTTCGCCCTGGTGGAGCGCATCCGCGAGGAGGAGAAGCTGCGCACCATCCCCATCATCGCCATCTCGGCGGGGGGCAAGGAGGCGCAGGACCGGGCCATGCAACTGGGGGTGGACATCTTCCTGCGCAAGCCGGTGCGCTTCGTCGAGGTGCTGGAGACGGTGAAGCAGCTCCTGCGCATCGGGAAGTAGGCCCCCGGACACAGAGTGGACCTGGGGGGGCATTTCATTCCATTGGAAATTTGACGGCGGGGCGCGGAGCCGACGTAAAGTCGCCGGCACCCATGCTCAAGCCCGCCGTCAACCGCGAGACCGTGAGTGGCGAGGCGCTGTTCATCCTTCGGAACCTGAGGGAGAACGGGCGCCTGGGACGCTCGAACAAGCTGGCCGATGTGAAGGCCGCGCTCGAGCCGTCCGTGTCACTGGAGTTCGACAGCTATTTCTTCTTCCTGCGGAAGTTCCACTACATCGCGATGGATCGCGAGGCGCAGCTCAAGCTCACCGATCAGGGCGAGCGCGTCGTGGACGGGGACTTCCTGGACAAGTTCACCCTGGAGGTGGGCGAGTTCTTCGCCGATCAGATTCTGGGCGAGGACGAGGCCACGCAGGCGGGCAGCCTGGAAGAGCTGGGGATGATGCCGCCGCCTCCGCCGGAGCTGATGCTGGAGGAGTCGGACGTGGCGCGCTCGTCGGCGCCGCCGCCCATTCCGCTGCCGGCGGCGCGGGCCTCGCGCACGGCGCTGCCCACGGTGGAGCCTGTGATTCCGCCGATGCCGTCGGTGGCGCCGGTGAGCGCGCCTCCGGTGGCGGCTCCCGTGTCCACTCCGCTTCCTTCCATCACCTCTCCGATTGCGCCTGCCTCCATGCCCCCTCCCTCCACTCCGTCCGCCGCGCCGGTCGCCGCCCCGAAGGGGACCGAGCTGGATCTGCGCTACCAGAAGTTCGATCCCATCGGCAGCGGGCCGCTCGGCACGGTGTTCAAGGGGCGGTTCAACGCGCTGGGGTTGGACATCTGCATCAAGGAGCTGAAGGACATCTTCGGCTACTTCTCCTTCCTGCAGCGGGGCGAGGTGCTCAAGCGGCTGAAGAAGGAGCTGTGCGCGCAGGCGCAGGTGCGTCACCCGGCGATCGCGCAGATCGTCGATCAGAACGTGGACACGCCGCGGCCGTACTTCGTGGTGGAGCTGCTGCGCGGCAGCCTGAAGGAGAAGCTGGAGGCGGGTGGAGGCAAGGGCGTGCCGGTGCCGGTGGCGCTGCGGTGCTTCCTGCAGCTGGCGTACGGCCTGCGGGCGGCGCACGCGGCGGGGCTCACGCACCACAACCTGAAGCCGGAGAACATCCTGTTCGACGGGTACGGGAACGCGAAGCTGGCGGACTTCGGCCTGGGGCGCGTCATTGAAGTGGATGCGACCAAGGGCATGCCGCAGGTGTTCATGGGCACGGGCGGCATGGCGTACATGGCTCCGGAGCTCATCCACCGCGCGAAGGACTCGGGGCCGGCGGCGGACGTGTACGGCCTGGGCATCCTGCTCTACGAGATGCTGACCGGGCAGATCCCGGGTCGCCGCTCGCCGCTGCCTTCCGAGGTGAACGCGGATGCTCCGGGCGGGCTGGACGCCATCTTCGACAAGATGACGCAGGACAAGAAGGAGCAGCGCTACCCGGACATCGACGCGATGCTCGAGGACGTCTACAAGGCCTTCCCGGAGAAGGAGTACCTGGAAAAGGGCGACCTGGTCCTCTCGTCCGAGGCGAATCAGGGCTGAGGCCCAAGAGTCGTTCGGCCAGCCAGCGTCGCGAGGGCCCGGGCTTGCTGGGCCGCGATGCTGGCGGCCGGTGGTTCCACGAACCGGGTTGAGCGTGGAACTGGAGTTGGAGAGGAGGCGCGGCTCGCCGGCGAAAGCCAGGCTCGAGCGGCGCGGCGGTCTGGAGCGGGTGGAGCCGTACTACGCTCGGGCCTCATGAGCGGACTTCGTGGGCGCTGGCTGTGGCTGCTGGTGGCCAGCGTGCTGGCTGCGTGCGCAACGACGCAGCTTCCAGTGAGCGAGAGCGCGGACGATGACGACGCGGGAGAGGTCGTCTCGTTCGAAGAGGCATGCGCGGAAGACAGCAGCCTGCTGGTGCTGTGCGACGGGCGGCAGTGCGGGGTGTACCGGTGCCGGGAAGTGGTGGAGCACGTGGGAGCAGGGCGGGTGGTGCTCACCCGGGGCGGCGCGGTGGTGCGGCCCGGTTCTTCAGCAGGAGCGCAGCGCTACTGGGGAAGCGCGCAGCAACTGCCGGGGGACTCTCGGCCGGTGTTCACCATCCCGTGGGGACCGAAGCCGCCGCTGCTGCCCAGTCAGCAGCACGAGCTGGAGGAGGCGGCGAAGGAGCGGAGCAAGCCGCACGAGCGGCACCACATCTTCTCTCGAGCGTTCAGGGAGTGGTTCACTGAGAGAGGCATCAACATTGATGAGTACGTGATGCCGCTGGAAGTGGAGAAGCACCGAAGCATCCACAGAGGTGAGAAGGGAGGCCCGTGGAATGCGGCGTGGGATAAGTGGATCCGCAAGAACAGAGGTGCTCAGAAGGAGGAGATCTTCCGGTATGCGGGACAGCTCATCTACGAGTTCGAACTGTTCGGACCCGTGGTGCCGTATTGGAGGAAGCCGCCACAGCCGTGGCCACCGGGTTATTGAGGAATGATGAGGTTCTTCCTGTTGGATGACGTGCCTCATCCTCGCTACTCGGGCTACTACACTTATGGGCACAGGTGGGGGTTGCCCGGAGTGCATTGCCCGGGATGCAATGCTACCTGGGCTATCACTGGGGACGCGTATCCCTCGGTCGACCTGTCGCATCTGCCCGCCCAGGAGCAGAAGAGGTACCTTCCACGCGTGGAAGAGGACTATGCGGAGTTCGAGCGGCTGCGCGAACAGCTGCGCCCCCTGGTCCCTGCTGGAGTTCATCTCTGGCCAGGGACCAGGTTTGGCCCCTTGAATGGCTCCGCTCAGGGCGAATTCGGCCCCCTGGCCCTGGTCCACGCCTGGGAACTGCTGATGAAGCCCGAGCCATTGGAGCGCTTGGTGGCAGAAGGGCTCAGAGGCCTGAAGGGGTGTCGAACGGAACTGCGATTCCGCAAGAAGAGCCCGCCTGTGCTGCTGGAAATGGAGTTGCTACCGCGAGGGGAACTCCACCCGGACTGCCTGCCGGAACGCCCGCCGCCCTGCCCGAAATGTGAACGCGATGGTTTCAAGTGGCCCGAGGAGCCGGTCCTGGATGGGGCCACGCTGCCGCAGGATCTGGATCTGTTCCGGCTGGCGGGCTTCGAGACGATGATCATCGGCACCGAGCGCTTCGTGGAAGCGGTGCGGCGCCTGGGCTACGAGCAGGACATCTCCTTCCGCGAGCTGCCCGTGCGCGGGACGTAGCGCCCCACGCACCGCAGTTGCCTCGGCTCAGGAGCGCATCCGGGACGCCAGCTCCTTCTGCGACAGGGCGCCCTTCTCCAGCAGCAGCTCCAGCAGCGCGCGGAGGATCTTCGAGCTCTTCTCCTGGTTCACCCGCACCGTGTCCAGCCGCTGCATCTCCTCCGCGGTGAGGCCCGCCGGAGCCGAACCTCCCGACAGGATTTCATCGAGCAGATCCGCGGCGCTCGAACCGCCTCCCGGGGCAGCGGCAGCGGCAGCGGCGTTCGCGGCGGCCTGCGAAGGGGCCACGTCGGCCATCCGCTTCACCACCGTGTTGCCGCTCATGTCGACGACCTTGAACTCGTCCTCATCCCCGGCGGAGGCGGACGAGGTGGGGGCGTCCTGCCGCTGGGACTCGCCGGTGTACCGCGAGCTCATCGCCGGCTCCTGGCCGCGATAGTGGCGCAGGATGGCGGTCTCGATCTCCCGGTCGCTCGCCACCACCACCTGGACACGCGTGCGGCTGCGGGCCGCTACCTGATCCACCGTGTTCAGATCGGTCGGATCCGACATGGCGAGCACCAGCGTCTTGCCGTTGTCCTTGAGGGCTACCGGGAAGACACCCTTCTGCTCGGCCAGGCTGACGTCCACCTTGGCCAGCGCTCCCGCATCCCGGGTGATGTTGCCCAGGTGGATGCGCTGCGTGCCCGTGCCCTGGGCGATGGCGCTGATGACGACCTCTTCCTTGGCGATGCCCATGTCCGTGATGACGCGGGACAGGCGGCCTCCCCATTGGTCGTGGCGGGCGAGCGCGCTGCGAAGCTGCAGCTCGTCGATGACGCGGGCCTTGACGAGGAGTTCCCCAATACGGTTGCGCGGTGGTGCGGCCATGGGCCCAGTGTAACGTCAGGAGCGGGCGAACGATGAATTCTGGCTTCAATGAATGCCTGGCCGAGGGGTTGGCCCTCTTCAACGCCGGCTCCTGGTTCCGGGCCCACGAAGTCTGGGAGGACGCCTGGCGCCACCAGTTCGGGGACCGCCGCCACCTGCTCCAGGGCCTCATCCTGGTGGCCGCGGGCTGGCTCAAGCGCGAGGAGGGCCGGCCCCAGGGCGCTCGGACGCTCTTCGGCCGGGCGCTCGAGCACCTGGAGCCCCTGCCTGCCTCCTTCGAGGGTGTCGACGTGGGAGCGCTGGTTCCTCAGGTACGCCACTGGCACCAAGGAGGCGCCAGCGGGCCCCCCCAGGTGTCCTTTCGCCCCACAGAGGAGCAGTGAGCCATGCAGCCCTTCGCCGATGGAACCGTCCAGTCCTGCCCCTACTGCGGCGAGGAGGTGGAAGTCGAAGTGGACGCCCTGGGGCCCTCCTCGGAGACGTACGTGGAAGACTGCCCGGTGTGCTGCCGACCGTGGACCGTGTCCGTCTCCCGAGAGGAGCAGGAAGTCTTCATCCACCTCGGCCGGGATGACGACTGAAGCCTCGCCTTGACATGTCCCGAAGCATGGTTCTCTTGAGTCTAGGCAAGGCGCTGCTCCCCGACGGGACGGGGACGGCGCCAGAACAACAAACGACCAGGTTGATGAGCCGTCCGCTGTTCACAGCGGAACGGAGAGGAGAAGACCATGCTGAACCGTTGGAATGCGTTCCCCTTTGGCAATGGCGCGGTGGTGGCGGGCCCTCTCATGAAGGACTTCGACCAGCTCTTCCAGGAGCTGTCGGGCCAGGCGGTGCGCCAGGGCCGTGAGTTCGCTCCGGCCACCGACATCTACGAGACCGAGAGCGGCGTCACCCTGCAGGTGGACCTGCCGGGCCACGACGCGAAGTCCATCGAGGTGAAGGTGGACAAGGGCGTGCTGACCCTGCGCTCCGAGCGCAAGGCGGACGACAAGGCCAAGGAGAACGCGCGCAGGCTGGAGCGCGGCTTCGGCGTGTACACCCGCTCCTTCAAGCTGCCGGACACGGTGGACGCCAACAACGTGGAGGCGCGCTACGAGAACGGCGTCCTCACGCTGACGCTCCCCCGCAAGGAGGAGTCCAGGCCCCGCGTCATCGAAGTGAAGGTGCAGGGCTGAGCGCAGACACGCAGCCAGGGGTGAGGGGCGGTTGACGCGACACACTCACCCCGACCCTCTCCATTGCGGAGAGGGAAGGAACCACCGAGGGGCTTCGCCGAAGGGCGGAGCCCCTCGTCTACTTCTTGGTGCCGAGCGCCAGCGGGATGCGGAACAGCTCCAGCACCTGCTGCACGTCCAGCGGCTTGGCCAGGCACGCGATGGCGCCGGCCTGCTTGGACTGCTCGACCACCTCGGGCGAGTGGTTCGACGTCATGGTGATGAGCCGCACGCTCTCCATCTGCTTGCGAGCGCGGATGCGGCGGCACACCTCGAGACCGTCGATGTCCGGCATGTTCAAGTCGATGAGCATGCCGTGGGGCTTCTGCTCGGACACCAGCAGGAGCGCCTCCACACCGCTGCTGGTGGACTGCAGCTCCACCTGCGCCGCGTAGGGCTTGAAGGCACGCTTGATGGCATCGAGCACGGGACGCTCGTCATCCACCACCAGCAGCTTCACCGTCCCGCTGCCCAGCTCATCCGGCACCGGCATCTGGTGGGTGATGAGGAAGGCCCGCAGGTCCGCCGAGCGGACGCGCCGGTGGCCACCTGGCGTGCGGAACGCCATCAGGATGCCCCGGTCGATCCACTTGCTCACCGTCGATGGATCCACCTGCAGCAGTCGACTGATGTCGTGGGTGGTGTACAGCTGGTCCGTCGTGCCCGACGGCAACAATTCTTCCTTTGGCTGACCCGAACCGGTGCTCATGGAATTAAACACCTACCTTGAAACCGAGGTGACTTCAACCCAACCCGACTGCTTTTTGTATCAAGACCTTTTCATCAAACCTACCACGTCTTCCCACCGACCACTGGCCTTCAGGCACAACTCGACCAGCTCCCGAGCGGCGCCACGACCTCCGGGGCTCTGGGCCACGAAGTGCGCCTCCTGTCGGACCTCCGGCACGGCATCGGCTGGACAGGCCGACAATCCTACCCGTGACATAGGACCCAGGTCGTTCAGGTCGTCCCCCATATAAGCACAGGACTCAGCGGGTATGGAGAACTGGGTGAGCAGTTCGTCCAGAGCAGGCCCTTTTTCCTTCTTTCCCTGGAGGATAGCGGCCAGTCCCAGCTCCCGCCCACGGACCTCGACGATGGACGAGGTGCGGGCCGTGAGGATGGCCGCCGGCAAGCCCGACAGGCGGGCCATCACCAGGGCGTGGCCGTCCTTCACGTCGAAGCGCTTCAGCGCCTCGCCGTCCTTGCCGTAGTAGAGGCCGCCATCGGTGAGGACGCCGTCCACGTCGAAGACGAGCAGCCGCACCCGGGCCGCTCGGGCGACGAGCTCCTGCTTGCTCGGCTTGGGAAGCGTCTCCGTCATGGCCGCTTCGCGCCCCCTCCCTCAACGCTCATACCGCCGGCTCGTGCCCCAGCACCCTGCGGATGGACAGCACACTTCGTACCACGTCTTCGAACATCTGGGGGTTCAGTGAGCAGGGACCGTCACACAGGGCACGGTCCGGGTCCTCGTGGACCTCGGTAAAGAGCGCGTCGATGCCCGCGGCGGCGGCGGAGCGGGCCAGGAGCGACACGAACTTGCGCTCGCCGGCCGTCTCCCCGTTGCCGGCGGAGGGCAGCTGGACCGAGTGCGTCGCATCGAAGCAGACGGTGAGCCCGGCCTCGCGCATCTGGAGGAAGCCGCGCATGTCCACCACGAGGTTGTTGTAGCCGAAGGTGGCGCCGCGCTCGGTGACGAGGACGTTGGGGTTGCCCACCTCCATGGCCTTGCGCGCCGAGTGGACGATGTCCTTGGGCGCCACGAACTGGCCCTTCTTGAGGTTGACGCCCCGGCCGCTCTTCGCCACGGCCTCCACCAGGTCCGTCTGCCGGCAGAGGAAGGCGGGAATCTGGATGATGTCCACCACCTCGGCGGCGGGGCCGACGTGGCTCGTCTCGTGGACGTCGGTGAGGACGGGCACGCCCACCTCCTCACGGATGCGCCGCAGCACGCGCAGGCCCTCCTTGAGGCCGGGGCCGCGGAAGGACTTGCCGCTGGTGCGGTTGGCCTTGTCGTAGGAGCACTTGAAGGCGTAGGGCACGCCCAGCTTCTGCGTAATCCCCTTGAGCAGGTGCGCGTGGCGCAGCGCCAGCTCCTCGGACTCGATGACGTCCGGCCCTGCGATGACGAACAGCTTCTGGCCTGGGCCGACCTGGTGGCCCGCGAGGGTGATCATGATGCCGCCTGTACCGGAGTGGCTTCGCGGGTGGAGTCACGCTGCGTGAGCGCCGCCTTGATGAAGCCGGAGAAGAGGGGGTGGGGAGCGAACGGCTTGCTCTTGAACTCGGGGTGGGACTGGCAGCCGATGAAGAACGGGTGGTCCTTCAGCTCGATCATCTCCACCAGGTTCAGGTCCGGGTTGTGGCCGGAGATGATGAGCCCGGCCTCCTGGAGCCGGCCGCGGTAGGTGTTGTTCACCTCGTAGCGGTGGCGGTGGCGCTCCTGGACGGTGTCCTGGGCGTAGAGCCTGTGCGAGAGCGTGCCGGGCTGGAGCGCGCAGGCGTAGCTGCCCAGGCGCATGGTGCCGCCCTTGTCCTGCACCTTCACCTGGCTCTCCATGAGCGTCACCACCGGGTGAGGGGTGTGCTCGTTGAACTCCAGCGAGTTGGCGTCCTTGAGCCCCAGCACGCTGCGGCTGAACTCCACCACCGCCATCTGCAGGCCCAGGCAGATGCCGAAGAAGGGGATCTTCTTCTCGCGCGCGTAGCGCACGGCGGCGATCTTCCCCTCGGTGCCGCGCACGCCGAAGCCGCCGGGCACCAGGATGGCGTCCACTCCGGCCAGCAGCTTGTCGGCGCCCTGCTCCTCCACCTCCTGCGAGTCCACGAAGAGCAGGTTCACCCGCACGTCGTTGGCGATGCCGCCGTGGAGCAGCGCCTCGTTGAGGCTCTTGTAGCTCTCCTTGAGGTCCACGTACTTGCCGACGATGCCGACCTTCACCTCGCCGCGCGCGGGCTGGTAGATGCGGCGGGTGATGTTCTCCCAGCGCTCCAGGTGGGGCGCGCGGCTCCAGATGTTCAGCACCTCGGCCAGCCGCTCGTCCAGGCCCTGGCGGTGCAGCTCCAGCGGCAGCTCGTACACGCTCTTCACGTCCGGCGAGGTGAACACGTTGCCCGTGTCCACGTTGCAGAACATGGCGATCTTGTCCTTGAGCTCGCGGGAGATTTCACGGTCCGTGCGGCACAGGAGGAAGTCGGGCTGGATGCCGATCTCCCGCAGCTTCATCACCGAGTGCTGGGTGGGCTTGGTCTTCACCTCGCCGGCCGCGCCGATGTAGGGCAGCAGCGTCAGGTGGACATAGACGGCGTTCTGGCTGCCCACGTCGTAGCGCATCTGCCGGATGGCCTCGAGGAAGGGCAGCGACTCGATGTCACCCACCGTGCCGCCCACCTCGACGATGACGACGTCCACGTCCTGGGCGGCCTGGCGGATGCTGGCCTTGATCTCGTCGGTGATGTGGGGAATCACCTGGACCGTCTTGCCCAGGTACTCGCCGCGCCGCTCCTTCATGATGACGGAGTAGTAGATGCGGCCGGAGGTGAAGTTGTTGGTCCGGCTCATCCGAGCGTTGGTGAACCGCTCGTAGTGGCCGAGGTCCATGTCGGTCTCGCCACCGTCCTCGGTGACGTAGACCTCGCCGTGCTGGAAGGGGCTCATCGTGCCGGGATCCACGTTGATGTACGGATCCAGCTTGATGAGGGTGATGTTCAGGCCCCGGTTTTCCAGCAGGGCGCCGATGGACGCGGAGGCGAGCCCCTTGCCCAGGGAGCTGACCACACCTCCGGTCACGAAGATGTACTTGGTCTTCTTGGAGCGCATGTCCCTTCCTGCCAAGGAGGTTGGGATGCGTCAACGATTCTGTGGAGGAAGGCCACCGGCCAGGCGGCCAGCGGTTCAGTGGCCGTCCGGGCCTCGGGGCCGGGCGTGCGCGTAGTCCCGGGCTTCCGGTTCTCCGACGCGGAGCTCCTTCAGCGGACAGTGCCGACAGCTCCAGCCGTCCCAGCCGCGCTTCACGGCCAGGTGGAGGCAGCGGTCATAGTGGCCGCAGAAGAGGTTTCGCTGGGCCTCCACGGCCTCCTCTTCACGAAGGGCGGAGGGCAGGGGAGTGGGGCAAGGTGTAATGGACACGGCAGGGCTTCTCCAGAGACGTCGGACAGGCATCCCCCCTCGGGGCCTGCCAACAGGTTGGTGGAGAGCGCATTCCCGAAGAAACGTCGGAGGGAGGGCAGTAAAAAGGCCCGCTCTCCCCGTGCGCCCCTTTCGGGTACGACGCGCTCGGGATGAGCAGGCCCTCACTGCTGGCTCCACATCCGCTGGGTGGCGTTAGCGCGCCATGCCAGCGGAGGTGGATGCCTGACTGTTGTCGGTCAAGGCATCACCTCCTTTCGTCTGCGGCACCAGTATTAATCGGGCGGGTGGTGCGTGCGCTAGTGCTTGATGTGGGCAAGGTCGGGTGGCGATGGGCCCGGCTGCTCCTCGAGCGGCCCGGCGCTGGAGGGTGGGCTGAGGCGTACCGCTGGAGGTGTATCGCTGGGCCTCTGCCGTCCTGGGCACCCTGCGTTCACACAGGGCGCCCGCGACAGTGCGACGGCCGGCTTCGTCGGCCTGCTGGGGCGCTCCGTCCTCTGAGGAGGGGGGCGCCACATGAAGCTCGAGAGCGTTGGGTCGCTGTTGCTGGTGGCCTGGGCTGCCAGCTCCTGCGATGGGGAGCGGAGTGCGCCACGGTCCACGTCGGTCCCGGCGACCGTGCGCACGGTGCGCCAGGAGGTTCGGAGCACCAACAAGGTGCTGATCCTGGGCAGCAGCGTCAACGGGGGGATCAACAGCCGCGAGGCGCAGGCGGTGAGGGACAATTCCACGGCCTCCATCGACGTGGTGACGCCGGCGCAGTGGAGCGCGATGACGGCCGAGCAGTTCATGTCCTACAAGGCCATCATCATCGGAGACGCGGCGTGCCAGAGCGGCACGGCGGCGTTCCAGGCGGCCATCGACAACCGCGACATCTGGGGCGCCATCGTCGATGGTGACGTGGCGATCATCGCCGCGGCCCCGACCAGCGCCAACGCGCCGCAGCTGGTGGAGAACGGCGTCCGCTACGTGCTCAACTCCGCGCAGTACTTGACGGGCATGTACATCGCGCTGGGCTGCGCCTACCAGGATGCCCCGCCCAATACGCACGTGACCCTGCTCGAGCCGTTCGGTGAGTTCAAGGTGCAGGGCATGGAGGTGTGCGCCGAGTGGCAGCACACGTTCGAGATGCAGGGCGACCTGATGTCCCGCGACACCTATGACGGCTCCTTCGTGGGCGAGGATGGGTGCGCGACGCGGACGGTGTTCACCGCCTACCCGGACCGTACCTTCGCGTTCGCGGCCATTGCGACGAGCTACAACGATCCTCCCACGCCCATTCCTGGTGCGAGGCAGTTCATCGACTACACCATCGATCCGGGCTTCGAGACGAACTACGTGGGTACGCCGTACGTCCTCGTGCGCGGTGCCATGGCTGTCGGCGCCGGGTGCGGTGGTCCTGAGGTACCTGCGGATGAGGAGTGCGATCTGGGCGATAGCGGCAACGGCCAGCCCAACACCGGCAACCAGAACCCCGCGTCGACCTGCTCATGGTCGTGCAAGCACGACTGGTGCGGCGACGGCAAGGTGGATGCGGACTTCGGAGAGGAGTGCGACAACGGCCGGACGAACGGTCGTTCGGGCGATACCAGCGGCTCTATTGGCGCGTGCACCTCGTTCTGCAAGATCCCCAACCTCCCCGTCGACCATCCGCCGACCGCGATCTGTCGGGATGTGACGGTACAGGCGACGAACACCTGTGGCGTGGCCGCCGACATCAACAACGGCTCCAACGACGTGGACGGCGATCTGGTGGGCTGCACGCAGAGCCCGGCCGGCCCGTACAACATTGGCACTACGCAGGCGTGGCTGACGTGCACGGACTCGAAAGGCAACACGGCCACTTCTTCTCCATGCACGGTGACGGTGACGGACAAGGTGCCGCCGACGGTGGCCCTCATTGGCGAGGCCAACCAGTCGGTGGAGTGCGTCAAGAGCGGCACGTACACGGACCCCGGCGCGACGGCGAGCGATCTGTGCGAGGGACCGCTGCCCCAGAGCAGTATCACGAAGAGCGGCACGGTGACCGTGGGGACGATTGGCACCTACACGCTGTCCTACTTCGCCACGGATGCCTCCGGGAACCAGTCCGCGACCGTGACGCGCAGGGTCACCGTGGCCGACACGCTGGCGCCGGTCATCACGCGCCTCGGCCTGGAGATGGTGACGCAGGAGTGTGGTGCGCCCTACAGCGACCAGGGCGCCACGGCCATGGACCAGTGCGAGGGTTCCATCACCCCCAAGATCGTGAGGACCGGCACCGTGAACTCCGCAGTACCGGCTGACTACATCATTCGCTACAACGTGACGGACGCGTCCGGTCACGCTGCGGTCGAGCAGACGCGTACTGTGTATGTGCGCGACACGGTGAAGCCGACCGTGAACCTTGTGGCTCCGACGAGCCAGACGATCGAGTGCGGCGGCACCTTCACGGATCCGGGCGCCACGGCGACGGACGCCTGTTCCGGCCCGCTGACGGCGGTGGTCAACTCTACCAACCTCAACCTGAACGCGCCGGGCAACTACACCATCAACTACAGGGCGACGGACCCAGCGGGCAACATGGGCGTCTCGACCAACCGCACGGTGACGGTGGCCGATACGCTGGCACCGACGCTGGCGCTGGTGGGCCCGGCCGCGATGCCGCTGGAGTGCGCCACGGCCTTCAACGACCCGGGCGCCACGGCCAACGACCAATGCTACGGCAACCTGACCAGCGCCATCGTGAAGACCGGCACGGTGAACAACATGGCGCTGGGCCCCTACACGCTGCGCTACAACGTGAAGGACCCCAGGAACAACGCCGCCCCCGAGGTGACGCGCACCGTCACGGTGGGCGACACCCGCGCGCCGAACATCACCGTCACGGGCTCGCTGAGCCAGCAAGTGGAGTGCGGCGGCGCGTACGCGGATCCGGGCGCCACGGCCAATGACGCGTGCGCCGGTGCGGTGCCTGTCACCGTCCACGGGCCGGCCAACGCCAACGCGCCAGGCAACTACACCGTGTCCTACAGCGCGAAGGACCCGTCCGGCAACGAGGCCACCTCGGCCTCCACGCGCTCGGTGACGGTGAGCGACACGCTGCCGCCGACGCTGATGCTGCTGGGCTCGTCTCCCTCGACGCTCGAGTGCGGCTCGCCGTACACCGACCCGGGTGCCTCGGCCAGCGACCAGTGCGCCGGCAACCTGACGGCGCAGATTTCGAAGAGCGGCTCGGTGAACTCGCGGCAGCCGGGGCCCTACTCGCTGCGCTACACGGTCAGCGACGGCAACGGCCACAGCGTCACGGCGGATCGCCAGGTGACGGTGCGGGACACCCTGGCCCCGACGGTGTCCCTCAACGGCCCGATGACGGTGCCGCTGGAGTGCGGTGCCACCTATACGGACCCGGGCGCGACGGCGAACGACGCGTGCGCCGGGGCGCTGCCGGCGGTGGCCACCACCACGGCCAACCCGAA